>CAYNDG010000088.1:0-7016 GCA_964395805.1 uncultured Brevundimonas sp. | reverse complement strand
CCCAGCGAGGTGATGATCAGCGGCACCTGTTCCTCGACCGAGACCATCATGTCGGCCATCAGGCGCGGATTGGTCGGATGGACGATGTGGTTGACGCCAAACGCCGCCGCATCGGGCGTGAGCCGCGCCTTGATGTCCTTCAGCCACTCCCGATAGCCCTCGGTGGTCCGCTGGTTCAGCGACGGAAAGGTGCCGATGACGCCGGCATTGCAGGCCTCGACCACCAGATCCGGCCCGGAGACCAGAAACATGGGCGCCGCGATCACCGGCAGCTTCAGCCCCTTTTGCAGGGATGCAGGAATGGTCATGGACGGCTCCTCCGTTGTCTTTGGCTACGGATAGACGGCTGTCGCCGGGTAAGGCAACGACCGAGTGCGCGGGGCGGGTGTGGGCGGTGCGAGAAACACCGTCTGAATGGTCTGAATGGTCTGAAATCATGGCGGCGTCGCTGCGGCGGTGTTGGCAACCGGACAGTATCGGGGATGCGCGAACCAGGGCGGGAAGGACGGTGCGGGAAAGGCGATGGCTGTTGGAAAGGTTGGCGTTTCTGGGGCTGGCCCTCGTAACCACGGCCCTGAACCCGACGACATCTCCGGACTCGATCCGAGGATCGGTGCCGCCCGCAACGGTGGGAAAGAGAGAGGTTCATCACAGCGGGCAAAACGAAGGCACAGCGGACACAACGGGGGTGTGCCGGCCTCGACCCGCTGTGTTCGCTGTGAAAACGCCGTGGTCGCTGTGATGAAACCGCTTGGCTGCTACGCGCCGCCCTTCGGGTCGCGGAGGGGCCCGGTCTCAATCCGTCGGGGTAGCATCCTCGGGGCGGACAAGTTCGCGGGCCATGGTGTCGGCGATGGAGCCGACGCCTCGCGTGCTGAGCACCTCGTCGCCGTATAGACCAACCAGAAATGCCCAGTCCCAATCGGTCAGGAAGGGCACCGAGGTCGCGGTCGGTCCGAACAGATTGAGGATGGTGTCATACTCGCCTGTTTCGGCTGCAGGGTCGATCTGGGCGAGCGCAACGAGGGCGACATAGTCGGTGAGCGCGACCATATCCACGCCGCCGGCAGCCACGACATCCACCACAATAACGACCTGGCGCAGGTCGTGGCGATCAGAATTGGTGAGAATGGATCCCATGACGGACTGGCCATAGGAGCCGACGTGGGAAGGATGCTCAATGTCGATATCGACATTGGCCGGCGGCTGGCCGGGCAATCGGATCGTCGGACGGCCCGAAAGACTGTCGACCGGCAGACTGATATGCCACCAGCGGACCGGGGCATCGCTGGTCTGGAAGATTTCGAGGGCACCCCGACCGCGGTCGGTGCCGGTCGCACCGGTAATGAACTCCCGGCGGCGGGTGCGCACCAGTTCGCGCGCCATGGCCGGGCCGTCGTCGGTCATCACGATAAGTACATTGGGCTCGCACCGCGCTTCGACTGTCCGGACGCCGATCTCCGTGGCGACGGTGGAGATACGCTCTGTCATATAGGTGGCCATATCGGCCCGGGCATTCAGGACCGAGATGCAAACCGGATCGTTCCAGCGGGCGGCACCACTGCCCCGGGCCGGGGCCAGGACCTGGCGGATGTAAGGGATCGCCCTGTCGCGAGCCGCAAGCCCTTGACCCTCCACAACGATGTCATCGACCGGGGTGGAGGCCACCGGGGGATCCTGTGGTGCAGATGCAGGAGCACGGGAGGCCGGATCCTGGAGCATCATGGCCAAGGCAAGCAGGGCGGATGAGAGCATCACGTTACCTCGTTACCCGGAAAGCCTAATGCAAATCGGACTGTGGGCAACCGGGAGAAGATGAAGGCCCCCATTCCCTCTGGTGGCGCGACGGCATAGATATCCCTCCATGACCACCGACACATCCGGCCTGAGCCAGCTGGGCGCGCAGACGCCCCAACCGACCGATCCCGATTCCGCCCGGCTGGAGCGGGTGCCCAATCCGCATGCGGACACGCTGTATGTGGCGCGCTTTTCCGCGCCCGAGTTCACCAGCCTGTGCCCCGTGACGGGACAGCCGGACTTTGCCCATCTGGTGATCGACTATGTGCCGGGGGAATGGCTGGTCGAGTCCAAGAGCCTGAAACTGTATCTGACCAGCTTCCGCAATCACGGCGCCTTCCACGAGGACTGCACGGTCGCGATCGGCAAGCGTCTGGTCGCCCTTCTGGACCCCGAATGGCTGAGGATCGGCGGCTACTGGTACCCGCGCGGCGGCATTCCCATCGACGTCTTCTGGCAGACGGGCGCAGTGCCGGACGGTGTGTGGCTGCCGGATCAGGCCGTGCCGGGGTATCGCGGACGAGGATAGGGGCGGTCAGAGGCGCCGGACCCAGCCCTTTCCGTCGCGGATCACCCAGCCGACGAACAGGTCGAGCACAGCCGGCAGGCGCGAGGGGTCGTTCTCCTGCCCGGAATCCGGGGCGAAAGTCGAGAGGGGCATGTCCGCCCGGCCGTCCGCAGCGTCGGGGTCATTGTCCATAAGGCTCTCCGGAAAGGCGGTCAAAGGGCTAGCGGGTCCGACGACGCAAGAGATGGCGATCCGACAGCAGGGCGCGTCCGGCCTCGGTCAGGGCCCAGCGGTAGCTGCGCGGCCCGAATGGCTGGAACAGGAGCGGTGGCTGGGACCGCGTCTCCGCGGCGGCAAGGTAATCCCGGAAGGCCCGATCCAGTTCCTCCTCGAGGGCCATAACGTCCGGTCGTGCCCGGAGACCTCGCCATTCCGCGACCTGGCGGGCCACTTCGGACCGATGGAGGGCGCCGCCGTTCCGGTGGAGTGCATCAAGGATGTCGGCGAGCGCGGGCCCACCAGCCTTTATCGGTGCGGGTGCGCGGCCCCGGCGATAGGTGGCAAGTTGGACGACAGACATGACTCCCCCCGACGGTGACAGGCGCGCGCTTCTGCTATGAAATCGGTTACCGCCGGGCGGGTGACGCTGTCAACCTTTATGGTTAAGGTGGTGATGTCGAGGTTCGCAGGGCGCTTGCGCTACGGTCAGAGGTTGGGGAACAGCAGGGGCCGCAGGCAAACGAAGGTGTAGAGGGGCGCCGCCTCGAGCAGGGCCGACGGAAGCTCGAGAACGCGGGTCGTATCGTGCTGCAGAAGGGTTGCGAGGCCGTGCAGCGTGGCCCAGATGTGCAGGGCGTTACGTTCCGCTTCAGTCTCTGCCGTCGTGAGCCCGAGAGACTGATAGTGCCGGTGAAGGGAAGATCGCAGCACGTCATAGGCGGCCTTGACCTGCCCGGCCATGCCAGTGTCGGCGGGCATGGCCGGCAGGGGGTCCGAAAACATGATCCGGTATTTTGCCGGGTTCTCGTCAGCGTATCGGAGGTAGGCCTGGCCCATGGCGAGCAGGGCGGTCACGGGCTCTTCCGAGGTGAGCGCCGCCGCCTGGAGACAGTTGCCGAACTCATCGAAACAGCCCCCGATCACTTCCGCAACAAGCTGGTCGCGGCTCTGGAAATGTTTGTAGGGAGCCTGATGCGACAGGCCGAGGCGCCGCGACACCTCGCGGATCGACAGGTTTTCGGCGCCGTCGGAAATGATGATCTCGAGCGCCGCCCGGAGGCAGGCTTCGCGGACATTGCCGCCGAATTCCTGGAGTGTGGCGGCGCCGGGCATTCTGTTTCCTGCGCTTGGGGGGCATGCCCGGTCGGGTTTGAAGCAGGATAGGTCTGTGCTCGCGGGTTGTAAAATGCCGCTGCGGCGCAGGGCCGACCACCGGCGGTGGGCGTCAGACGGTCAGAGCGAGATGTCCAGCGCGCGGATGGTGTCGCCCTCAAGCGTGAAGCAGAGCGTGAAGCGCAGGGGGCTGCCCTTGAAGTCGCCATGCGTCGGGCCCTCGACAATGACCTGACCGTCGGCGTGACACAGGGTGTCGGGGGTGAAGATGGCCCGGGCGGCAATCGTCGCCTCCTCGATCCATGTCCGGATGGCCGCGTGACCCTGATGCTGCCCGCCGTCGTCGCGCACGACGGCGTCGGGGGCGAACGGCCTGAGCATACCGTCGACGTCGAGTCGGGCATTGGCATCGACATAGTCGGCGATCGGTTTGGGAAGGTCGGGGATCATGGGCACTCCGGCGTGGACGTTGTCTCTGATCCAAGGTGGAAATACGCTGTCAGAATGACAAGAACGGACGAAAAAGTGCGGTACACACCCGAAGGTAAGCGTGTCGATTACACGCCCCGGACCGCCGCGCAGAGCACCCAGAATGTGATCCGTGTGCTGGAGGGGCGGTGGAAACTGGTGATCCTGTTTCAGCTGTTCGGGGCCAATGTCCTGCGATTCTCGGAGCTGGAGCGGGCCATTCCGGGCGTTTCGCAGAAGATGCTGGTGCAGCAGTTGCGCCAGCTTGAGCAGGACGGCGTCGTGGCGCGCATCGTCCATGCCCAGGTGCCGCCCAGGGTGGAGTATCACCTGACCGAATGGGGACAGGCGCTGTGTCCGGTGCTGGACAAGCTGTTGACCTGGGCCGAGGCTGCCCCGACCGAGGTGCGGGAACGCCTGATCCCGGACGGGTAGCCGCTGGGCTAGAAGCCGATGCCCACGCTGAGCACCACCGCGCTCTCCTCGGTGTCGCTGTCGACCCAGGCGAGGCCGAGGGTGGCGGGGCCGAGGCGGCGTTCGGCGGCCAGCTTCCAGTCGATCTTGCCGTCGGGGGCAAAGCTGCCGTCCTCATGGCCGAGAGTGGCGCTGAGGCTGACCGGCCAGGTGGTCGGGGCATAGTCGACGCGGGTCCACAGATAAGTGTTGTCTTCGTCCCCCAGACCGGTCTGGGAGGGGGCGTAGATGACGCCGAGCGTCCAGGCGGCGGGGCCGATCGAGCGGCCGATCTGGACGGGGAATTCGACATAGTCGACGTCGGTGCCGTCAGGATAGCGGTTGTCCCAGACGCCGAGGTCGACGTCCCAGCCGCTGACGGTGCCGTACCAGCCGGCATAGAGGGTCAGCTCGACCTGCGCGCCGTCGCCGTCAGGGCCGATTCCATAGTCGTCGATGGTTGAGCCCCACAGTCCGCCGTAAAAGCCGGACGCGTGAACGACAGTGATCTCGCCCTGAAAGGCCGGCTTTTCATCAGAGAGGGTGTAGCCCCGGTCCCGGTAGTCCGAGACGATCGTGGCCTGGCCGCTCCAGGTCCACGCAGGGTCCTGCGCCAGGGCGGGGGCGGCCGGAAGGGCCAGCAAGGAGAGAGCGAGGGGGAAGGCGCGCATCGGAGGCTCCATGACGATCGGCAGACCCTCTCCGACAGGGTTTAAGATCGTGTGTCACCCGACGCGGCCGCTTAACCATCCCGGATAACCTGATCTTATCGGGCAATGAGGAAACTGGTCTCATGTCCGGGGCCCCGTCTCACAGGGTGGAGCTGCGCCGTGTTCTCACGGCAGCCCTCGCCGTGGGCGCGCTGGTGCTCGGGGGAGCCGCCGGGCTGTTCGCCTATGCCGCCGGGACCATCGACCATATTGAACGCGAAGGCGAGGTCGAGCTGGTCAGCCTGCGGCTTGCCCGCCTGCAGGAAAAGACCCTCGAAGACGTGCAGTCGGCGACCGTATGGACGGAAAGCGTGGTCGCGTTCGCGCACGCGGATCTTGAATGGATGCAGGCCAACCTCGGCGACTATTTCGCCGATTATATGGGCCATGACGTCACCCTGGCGTTCGATTCGACCGGCCAGATGGTGCTGGCGTCGCGCGAGAGCGAGCCGGTGGCCCCCGAGGTTGAGGCTTCCCTGACCGCGGCGGTCCTGCCCATGGTGCGGGCGCTTCAGGCGACCCGTCCCGACGGCTATGGTTTTGGTGCGGCGCAACACCGGACAGCGGTGCAGACGGTGGGCGATGCCACCTATCTGGTGGCCGCTTCGACCGTCGTACCGGAGGACGACTCGGTCGTGCGCGGGACCCGGGACCCTGTGGTCGTCTCTGCCCGGAACATCACGGCGGTGGTGCACAGTCTGTCGACCGATCTGGCGCTTGAGGACCCGATGTTTGTGGCCAGGGCAAGGGCGGGTCAGGCGGGGCTGCCGGTCAGGGACGGCACGGGGCGGCTGCTGGGTGAGCTGGCCTGGACCCCTTCAAGACCCGGGGCGCGGGTGTTGGCCCAGGCAGCACCGCTGCTGGTCGGTCTGGTGCTGGCGCTGATCGGGGCCGGGGGGGTGCTGTGGATCCTGCTGAACCGGATCGCACGGCAGATGGATCGCGCCCGGGCTGATCTGGCAGAGGCCCGCGACCGGGCCGAAGCCGCCAATGAGGCCAAGACGCGGTTTCTGGCCAACATCAGTCACGAGCTGCGCACCCCCCTGAACGGGGTGCTGGGCATGGCCGAGATCATGGAGCATGGCGAGCTGAGCCCCATCCAGCAGAAGCATCTGAAGATCCTGAGGGCGTCGGGGGATGACCTGCTGGGCATGATCGAGCAGATCCTGCTGGTGACCCGGCTGGAGCGGGCCGAGGTGACCATCGACACGGCCCCGTTCAACCTCGACGCCCTGCTGTACGATCTGGCCGGGCAGACACGTATGGCCGTCGCCGACCGCGCCGTATCGGTGGGCGTCGATGCGGGTGCCCCCGGTCTGTGGCAAGGCGATGCGAGCCATGTGGGCCAGGCCCTGCGGTGTCTGCTGACCAATGCGGCGGACTTCACCCATAGCGGCGAAATCCGGCTGACGTCCGCGGTCCGGCCTGACGGGGTTGAACTGACGGTTGCCGATACCGGACCGGGCATCGACCCCGCCTTCCTGCCGCGCCTTTTCGATGACTTCGCGCAAGCCGATGAGTCCGTCACCCGGGTTCACGAGGGCGCGGGTCTGGGCCTCGCGGTCTGTCGCCGGCTGGTGACCGCCATGGGGGGCACGATCGCCGTGGAGAGCGCGATCGAGAAGGGATCAACCTTTACGATCACCCTGCCCCTGACGCTGGCCGGAACCGTGAGGACGGAGATGGCCGCCTGACGGTTGGGCGGCGACGTTTCACCGGTTCCTCACCCTCCGCTCATGACGCTCAGG
>CAYNDG010000087.1:0-7052 GCA_964395805.1 uncultured Brevundimonas sp. | reverse complement strand
ATGGACCGCTGGAATATCGTCACCACGCTTAACTACCTCGACCACGACGTCGAGGCCGAGATTGTCGTCGCCAAGGTGCCCGAATGGCAGGACGCCGAGGGCAAGCGCACCATCGCCGCCATGGTCCGCGTCGCCGACATGACCCGCAACGCCTTCATGAACGGCGATATCAGCACGGTCATGAGCCCCCGCACCGTCATCACCTGGGCCCAGAACGCCACCATCTTCGGCGGCGACATCGGCCTCGCCTTCCGCCTGACCTTCCTGAACAAGTGCGACGAGCTGGAACGCCCGACCATCGCCGAGTTCTACCAGCGGGCGTTCGGCGAGGACCTGCCCGAAGCCGCGACGCGGGTGAAGGTGGGGTAAGGCCCTACCCCCCGTAATACGTCGGTGACCCCGGTCCGACCGGCAGGCCCAGGCCGAACACCCACAGGAAGAACAGCACCGTCCAGGCCAGGGTGAAGAAGATCGAATACGGCAGCATCATCGCGATCATGGTGCCGATGCCAACATCCTTGTTGTAGCGGGTCGCCCACGCCAGGATCAGGCCGAAATAGCTCATCATCGGGGTGATGATATTGGTCGTGGAATCCCCGATCCGGTAGGCGGTCTGGATCACCTCGGGCGAATAGCCGATCAGCATCAGCATGGGCACGAAGATCGGCGCGGTCAGCGCCCACTGGGCCGAGGCCGAGCCGACCATCAGGTTCACGAAGGCGCAGATGGCGATGAAGGCGATGAACACCGCCGGCCCGGTCATGCCCGTATTCTGCAGGAAGACGGCGCCGTTGACCGCCGTAATGGCTCCCAGATTGGTCCAGTTGAAGAAGGCCACGAACTGGGCGGCAAAGAAGACAATGACCAGATACAGGCCCAGCGTCGACAGGCCCGAGGCCATGCCGTCGATGATGTCCCGGTCGTTTCTTACCGTGCCGACCACCCGGCCATAGGCGAAGCCGATCACCAGAAAGAACAGCAGGATCCAGACGGCAAAGCCCGAGAAGAAGGGCGAGCGCATCTGGTCGCCGGTCACCGGGTCGCGCAGCACACCCCACTCGGGCAGCAGCGTCAGCGCCATCAGCCCCAGCACCGCCAGCACCCCGAGGCCCGCCATCCACAGGCCCTTGCGCTCCCTGTCCGACAGGGGCGCGGCGCCATCCTCGTTCAGCACGGCCGGGTCGGCGCGTGACGAGTCGTAGGCGCCCAGCTTGGGCTCGACGATGAAGATGCTGACCAGCGAGCCGATGATGGTGACCAGGAAGGTCGAGACGACCATGAAATAATAGCTGGCCGTCGCCGTCACCTGATAGGCCGGGTCGATCAGGCGCGCGGCCTCTTCGGTGATGCCTGCCAGCAAGGGGTCGATCGTGCCGATCAGCAGGTTGGCGGAATAGCCGCCCGATACGCCGGCGAAGGCCGCTGCCATACCGGCCAGCGGGTGCCGGCCCAGCGAATAATAGACCGCCCCGGCCAGCGGAATCAGCACCACATAGCCGACCTCCGACGCCGTGTTGGAGATCACCCCGGCAAACACAATGGCCACGGTCACGACCTTGGGCGAGGCGCTGAGCACCAGGGCCCTGACGGCGGCGGACAACAGCCCGGAGCGCTCGGCCACGCCAATGCCCAGCATGGCCGTCAGCACCACGCCCAGCGGCGCGAACCCGGTGAAATTGCTGACCAGGCCCGTAAAGATGCGACGCAGGCCGTCCCCGTTCATCAGACTGATGGCGGTGATCATGCCATCGTCCGAGCGGCCCGAGGCGCCCACCGGCCGGGGATCCTCGACCGCCACCCCCATCCAGGCGAACAGGCCCGACAGCAGCACGATGCCGACGGCCAGCAGGAAGAACAGCGTCACCGGGTGCGGCAGCAGATTGCCCAGCCACTCCACCCCGTCCAGGAAGCGGGTGAACAGATTGCGCCTGGCAACAGGCGGCGTGCCGTTCGGCGTGGCCGGCGGGGTGTCGGTCATCGGGTCCTCCCGGTCTTCAATCGGTCTGGGTTAGCGGGCGACGGGCTTCGTCAGGTCGAACGCCACGCGCAGCAAGCGGTTCTCGCGGGCCAGCTCATAGACATAGGTCTCGCCCGGATTGACCTCGACGGCCCAGACATTGGTGGTCGAGACCCGGGCATTGTTGGCGTTGAACAGGGCGATGGAAAAGGCGTCGACCGGAAACTCCTGACGTGTCGCCGTGCCCGCGGTCGTCGTGTCCCCGCCGTACCAGTGCAGGGTATGCGTCGTGCCGTCCGGGTCGCGGTGATCGTGCTTCAGCCTCAGGCCGTCCGGCGTGCGGGTGATCACCCAGGTGCGGCTGTGGTCGGCGCCGACATGGAAGGGAATGCGGATTTCATCTGCGGAACAGTCGCGCACATGCATGACCAGCCGCTGGCTGCGGAAATCGGCGTCGACCGGATCATCGGTCACGACCTTGCCCTCGAACGTCTGGCCACACAGCTCGGTCAGATTGGCGAAGAAGGCGTCCTGCGCAGCGTCGGTACCGCCAGCGGGGCCGGTGGCACAGCCGGCCAGCAGCATCAGGGACAGGGCGGCGGCGGGGGCGCTCAGGGCCATGGGCAGGGTTTTCATGGCGCTTACCGTAGCCTCTGAGCCCCCGGGCACAAGAAAAACCGGTTGCGGCAATGTCGGCGTTGACTTGGGCGCGCGCCTGAGTATGTTCCGCGCCTCTCATTCCACGGCTTTCGCCGTCGCAAAGGTAATTGTCCGATGGCCAAACCGGCATCCATCAAGATCCGCCTCAACTCCACGGCGGACACCGGCTTCTTCTACGTCACCAAGAAGAACGCCCGCACCATGACCGAAAAGATGGTCGTCAAGAAGTACGACCCGGTCGTGAAAAAGCACGTCGAATTCAAGGAAGGCAAGATCAAGTAAGATCCTGCTCCGGCTACCGAATCTGCAACGCCCGGTCCGCAACGACCGGGCGTTTTGCTGTGCCCGTCAGGCCTTCACGGCGTCGAAATAGTGGTTGCCGCCCGCATCAGTCCTCTGATCCGCCACGCTCAACCCCGCCGCCTCCAGCGCCTCACGATAGGCCCCCTCCCCAAGCGAGCGCGACGCCCGGCGGGTGAGCCGGTCGTCCCATTCGCACACCTGACGCGGCGCACTGAACAGGAAGCGGCCGCCAGACCTCAGGGCGCGGGCCACCCTTTGGATCAGCCGATACTGATCCTCCTCCGTCAACAGGAACAACAGCCCGACCGCGACTGCTCCGTCAAAACGCCGCCCGAACAGGTCGCTCGCTTCGGCGGCTTCGCAGGCCACCGGACAGTCGGGAAACCGCCGTCGGTATTCGTCCACCAGCGTCGGCGACGCATCGACGCCCCACACCTCAAGCCCCGCCTCGATCAGGGTCCGCGTAACCGGTTCGCCAAAGCCACAGCCGATGTCCACAACCGTCCCTCCGGGCGGCAACAGCCCGGCCCAGTGGCGCACAACGTCAGCCCCCACCTCCGACCGTACCGCCATGAAAGTTTCCGCCACCGCCTCCCAGCCATTCGAGGGCTTTGTGGCAATTGACTCTGCATCTTCTTCGTCAAGGGCGAGGTTGTGCTGGCGCCAGCGCTTCAACTCTTCTTCGGCTCCGTCCTCCGAGCCGAAAGCGCTTATGCTGTACTCGCGGGCCGCCACAACCTCACAGCACATGTCGCCACCGCACACCAAGAAATGTGCGTAATGATCGCCCCTGCCGATTGCCTCGAGCCGATTGGGCCAGGATGAATCGGCGATGATATTCAAAGCGTGAGCAGGGCGATGGCTAGCCTCGGCCAAGGTCCAGTAGACCGTCTCGCTATACCCCCCCACCCACTGCACGTCATCAAACTGGATAAGAAAGCTGGCGGCATCCGGGCCGCCATTCAGCCTGCCGCCTACGATGAGGATCAGCCTGCCTTCCGCTCCCCCCTCACCGAAACTGATACTCGGAAAAAACAGACTATCGAGGGCTGTCGCCACGCCTGTCCAGATAACGCCCTTGTGTGTGTGCATGGCAGCCTCCCACAGAACGGTACGCGACCGGGGCGTGGGCGCAAGTTGGAGACGTCTCGCTCGCCCCGGCCTACGCCGCCCGGGCAATCACCCGGTTACGGCCAGCGGACTTGGCCTCATAGACCCCTTCGTCGGCGCGTTTGAGCAGGGTGTCGGGGGTATCGTCCCGGCCCGCCGTTGCGGCGACACCGATCGAGACGGTGATCTGCAAATGGGCTTCGCCGCCCATCACGGGAAAGGGGGCGCTCGCCATGTCGGCGCGGATGCGGTCGGCGATGCGGACGGCATCTTCCAGCCGGGTCCCCGGCATGACCACGACAAACTCCTCGCCGCCCATGCGACAGGGCAGGTCCACGGCGCGGACCTTGGTCGCCAGCCGGACAGCGAATTCGCGCAGCACCTCATCGCCAGCGTCGTGGCCAAAGCCGTCATTGACCGCCTTGAAGTGGTCGATGTCCATCATCAGCAGGGCCACCGGCTCGCCGCCCTGATTGGCGCGGCCCACCAGCGCCTGCAGCTGCCCGGCCATATAGCGGCGGTTATGCAACCCGGTCAGGGCGTCGGTGACCGCCATCTCGAGGCTGTAGTCCAGCTTCTGGCGCAGGAAGTCGGCATAGCGTTTGCGGCGCACCTGGGTGCGTGCCCGCGCGGCCAGCTCCTCGACATCGATCGGGGCCGCCAGAATGTCATTGGCCCCCAGCTCCAGCGCCTTGATCATCCGCGCCCGGTCATAGGGATCGACGACGGCCAGCACAGGCAGGGGCCGGGTCGACTCCAGTGACCGGCTCTGTGCGACCAGTCGCAGGCCGTCAAAGCCGCGCGATGTCGTATTGACGATCACCAGATCGAACGGACCGCGCAAGGCTGCCAGCCCCTTCTCGATGTCGGGCTCAACGGTCAGTCGATGATCGTTGGCCAGATGGGCGTGGATCCGCTCGGCCTGTCGCGGATCATCATCGACCAGCAGAATGCGGCCCCCGGTGGCGCGCAGGCGCCCGGCCGCATCCGTGTCGACGCCCATCCGCCGTCCGCTCTCCTCGCGCGACCGCAGCTCGTCCATGATCGACTTCAGACGGGTCAGCGAGCGCATCCGGGCCAGAAGGACCACATCGTCGATCGGCTTGGTGACGAAGTCGTCGGCCCCGGCCTCCAGCCCCTTGATCCGCTCTTCGCGGCCATCGAGCGCGGTCACCATGACCACGGGAATGTGACGGGTGGCCGGATCGGCCTTCAGCCGACGGCAGGTCTCATAGCCATCCATGTCGGGCATCATCACATCCAGCAGGATGATGTCGGGATGGTGGGCCGCGGCCAGCTTCAATGCCTCCTGACCGCCGCTGCAGGTCAGGACATCGTAATATTCCATCGTCAGCTTGGCTTCGAGCAGCCGGACGTTGGTTTCGATATCGTCGACGACAAGGATTCTGGCTGGCATGGCGTCAGCCCATGTGTTTCCGGACCACGTCCAGGAAATGCATCACCGATATGGGCTTGGAGATATAGGCCTCGCACCCGCCCTGACGAATCCGTTCCTCGTCGCCCTTCATGGCAAAGGCCGTCACGGCCACGACCGGGATGTGGGCCAGTTCCTCGTCATCCTTGAGCCATTTGGTGACCTCCAGGCCACTGATCTCGGGCAGCTGGATATCCATCAGGATCAGGTCAGGACGATGCTGGCGCGCCATGGCCATCGCCGTCAGGCCCTCGCGGGTCTGATAGGTCTGATAGCCCTGGGAATCGAGCAGATCATGAAAGAGCTTCATGTTCAGCTCGTTATCCTCCACGATGAGGACTTTCTTGGACATCATCACCGGTTCCTGCCGCCCCTTGCCGGCGGCGGGGCTGTTGGTCGTCTTCTCCATGGTCAGCATGCCTCGCCAGTCTTAAGTTGACGTGAAGGGCCGACCCGGTCCCGGGTATCCCCGATGACGTCGCTCTGCCGAGACTGTCTGTCGCGTTCTGATCGACCGGAGCCACGCTGCCCGGCCTGCGGATCGCCGCGCATGGTTTCCCACGCCGAGCTCGACCATCTGGTCATCGCCCACCTCGACTGCGACGCCTTCTATGCCTCGGTGGAAAAGCGCGACCGGCCGGAGCTGCGCGATGTGCCTGTGATCGTCGGCGGCGGCCATCGCGGGGTGGTCGCCACCGCCTGCTACATCGCCCGCCAGTATGGCGTCGGCTCGGCCATGCCGATGTTCAAGGCACTCAAGGCCTGTCCCGACGCCGTGGTCATCAAGCCGGACTTCGGCAAATACAAGCATGAGAGCCGCCGCATCCTCGGCGCCCTCGCCAACCTCACCCCCCTGATCCAGACCCTGTCGCTGGACGAGGCCTGGGCCGATCTGTCGGGCACCGAGCGGCTGAACGGCGGCTCGCCCGCCTGGCAGCTGGCGCGGCTGCAGAAATGGATCGAGGACGAGGTCGGCCTGACGGTCTCCATCGGCTTGGCGCCCAACCGCTTCCTCGCCAAGGTCGCATCGGAAATGGACAAGCCGCGCGGCTTTTCCGTGATCGGGTCGGAGGCACAACAGCTGCTGGCCCCCCGCTCCGTCTCGATCCTGCCGGGTGTCGGGCCGATCTTCGGGCGCACCCTGCGGGCCGACGGCTTCGACACCATCGGCCGGCTGGCCGGGGCTGATGTCCGCGATCTGGTCAAACGCTATGGCGACTGGGGCCTGCGCCTGCATGACCTGGCCCACGGCCGCGACAGCCGCCCGGTCGACCCCGAGCACGACCGCAAGGGCATGAGCGCCGAGACCACCTTCAACGTCGATCTGTCAAAGGCGTCGGACCTCGAGGCCGAGCTCTGGCCCCTGTGCGAAAAGTTGGCGGCCAAGGCCCGACGCGACGGCATCGCCGGCCGGGTCGTGACGCTCAAGCTGCGGCGCACCGATTTCCGCATCCTGACGCGCAGGCGGACCCTGGCCGATCCGGTCCAGACGGCTCGCACCCTGTTTGCCGAGGGCCGGGCCCTGCTTCAGCCCGAACTGGGCCCGCCCTACCGCCTGATCGGCATCGGCATGGCCGATCTGGTCGA
>CAYNDG010000086.1:3289-7100 GCA_964395805.1 uncultured Brevundimonas sp. | reverse complement strand
TCGCCGCGCGCCGCCCGGTCCAGCGCCTTCAGCCAGCCGGGGCCGTCCAGCGGGTCGATCAATTTCGCCTTGGGCACCAGCTCCCGGTGCGCGGCGATGTCCGAGGCGATCAGGGGCACCCCCATGGCCATGGCCTCGACCGCCGGCAGGTCGAACCCCTCGACAGCCGAGGGGGCCACCACGCCCCGTGACGCCCGCATCAGCCGCGACAGGGCGGCGTCCGGCAGCTCCGAAGCCTGATGCACCAGCCCCTGCAACGGCGGCGACCGCTCCAGATGATCCAGTACCGACTCATTCTCCCAGCCATTCCGTCCGATCAGCACCAGCGCCGGGGTTTCCCCGCCCCTCAGCTCTTCCAGACGTCGCCACAGGGTCAGCAGAAAGGTCAGATTCTTGCGCGCCTCGATCGTGCCGACATGCACGAAATACGGACGCTTGGCGGGCCGCCAGCCCGGCTCTGCGAATGGCGGCTCCAGCCCCAGATGGGCGACCACCACGGTCGGTGTGGCCAGCCCCTCGCGCGCGGCAAACGCCTTGAGCACGTCGGCGGTCGTTTCGGAGTTCACGATCAGCACCGACCCCTGCTTCAGGGCCAGTCGCATGCGCGTGCGGTGCCGCGCCCCTTCGCCGGGCCGGCAGTATTCCGGATGGGTAATGGGGATCAGGTCATGGACCATCAGCACCGACCGGGCCCCGTCTGTGGTCAGCTTCGACAACAGGCGCGAGCTGGTCAGGCCGCTGTGGCCGACATTGACATAAAGGCTGCCCCGACTGACCTCGGGCAGGGCGCGCGACATCAACAGCCGCGTCATCGCCTGTCGCCGCGGCTCACGCTCGCGGCTGGCGGGGCCGGACAGGGAGCGCGCGCCGCGTGGCCCGGCCAGAAGATCGGTCAGCGCCCGCTCTGCGTCCCCCACGCCGTTGCCGGTCCAGCGCTCGCGCAGGGAGGTGGCGAGGTCGGCGAACCATCTCCGGTCCAGCGCCGAGAGGTGGTCGCCCCGGCTGCGCACCGGCACGAACCGCACATCGGGGTGACCCATCAGCCACTCCGCATAGGCCAGACAGACCCGGTCGACGCCCGTGGGCGTGGTCCGCCCGCTACGCTGCAACAGACGCCCGGCATCGAACAGCACCGTGCGGGCCATGCGTCAGGCCAGTCTGGCGTAGAGGCCGCGAAGGCGCTCCTGATAGGCCTCCGGGCTGAATTTCGCGGCCTGCACCCGCCCCCGGGCCGACAGGTCTGCGCACAGGCCCTCGTCCGCCGCGAGGGCCAGAATGTGACGGGTCATGGCGTGCACATCATAGGGGTCAACCATCAGGGCGGCGTCGCCGGCGACCTCTGGCAGGGACGAGACATTGGCCGTCAGTACCGGCGTCCCCAGACTCATCGATTCCAGCACCGGCAGGCCGAAGCCCTCATACAGGGAGGGGAACAGGGTGGCGCGCGCACCACGGATCAGCGAGACCAGCACCGAGAAGGGCAGGTACTGGAAGAATTTGAGCTTCTTCTTGCGGATCTTCTTGTCCTGCCTCGCCTGGTGCATCAGCTGCACCTCGTCCTCTTCCAGCCAGGCGCGCCCCCCGACGATCACCAGCGGCATGTCGATGTTGGCCGCCAGATAGGCTTCGACGACGCGCGCCAGATTCTTCTTGGGTTCCAGGGCGCCGAACCACAGGAAATAGCCCTTCCACGGCAGGCGGAAGACGCCCTCCAGCTCGCGGGCTACCTCCTCGTCCGTGCGTGCCAGATACCGGGGTGGGACCGACACCGCCTGCCAGGTGTTGGTCACCCGGTCCTCGGGCACGCCCAGCAGGGTGATCACATCGCGGCGTGTGGCCTCGGAAACCACGGCGATGTGGTCGGCGCGACGGGCGATGTCGCGGCTGATGCGCAGGAAGCGACGCTTGTTGTCCAGGGTCGTGTGGGGCAGCTTCAGCGGGATCAGGTCGTGGATGGTGTAGAGATTAGCCACTCCGCGTGCCCGCAGCGGCATGACCGTCGTCCAGTGCATGATGTCGGGTGCGCGCGTATCGCCGGACGGCCTGAAACTGACCGGTGTGAAGCCCTTGGTCAGGCCCCACCACTGATCCGCCCGGCCGAACAGCCGCGGCGCGCTCCAGAAGTCCTGGACCCTGGGCCGCCCTCCGCCGCGCGCGGGCCAGACGACATTGTCCGAGATCGGAACAGGCCGCGCTGTGGCCCCGAGGGGGGTAAGGATCAGCTCGCGCCGGTCGCGCCACTTCTTGCCCTTGGCCGCCACCGGGTCGACGAGGGCGATCTCGTTGAGGATCGGGCGTTTGGCATAGTTGTGGCCGGGCCCGTACAGGATCTGGCTCTCGAAGCCGGCTCCGTTGAGCCCGTCGATCAGATTGCGGCCGTAGGTGGCAATGCCTGACCCCTTGGCCAGGCCGATGTTCATCGCGTCGATACAGATACGGGTCATGTCAGGAGACGTAGCCCGCCTGCATCAGTTCGGCGAGGTGGATGATGGCCACCGGCCGGTCATCCTCGACCACCAGCAGGGTCGAAATGCGGTTCTGGGTCAGGATGTCGACGGCATCGCTCATCCGCGCGTCCGGCGAAATCTGCTTGGGGCTGGCCGTCATCAGGTCCCCGGCGGTCAGCTCCTTGAGCGAGGTCGGCTCGCGCCCGAAGGCCCGACGCACATCGCCGTCAGTGACGATCCCGGCCAGCCGCCCGTCGTCCTCGACCACGGCGGTGGCGCCCTTCATGCCTTCGGTGATGGCGGAAATCACCTCGGCGAAGGGGGCGTCGCGCGTCACGCTGGACACCCTGCGCGGGCGGTCGCCCATCCAGTCGCGCACGCTCTGCAGGCCCATGCCCAGCTTGCCGCCGGGGTGATGCAGACCAAAGGCCTCGGCCGAGAAGCCGCGCCGCTCCATCAGCACCATGGCCAGCGCATCGCCCAGCGCCAGCGTCATCAGGGTCGAGGTGGTGGGCGCCAGATTGTTCGGACAGGCCTCGGCCACCTGCGGCAGCTGCAACAGGACCGCGCTGTTGCGGCCGAGGAAGCTCTGAGGCCGCTGGGTCATGCCGATCACCGGAATGCCGCGCCGCTGGCAGAAGATCAGCGGATCGCGCAGCTCGCGGCTTTCGCCCGAGTTCGAAATGGCCAGCAGGGTGCAGTCGTCGCGCAGCATACCGAGGTCGCCGTGGCTCATCTCGGCCGGGTGGACGAAAAAGGCATTGGTGCCGGTTGAGGCCAGGGTCGCCGCCAGCTTGCCGCCGATGTGGCCGGACTTGCCCATACCGGTCACCACCAGATAGCCGGGCCGCGACAGGATCACCGAACAGGCGCGCGCTACGCTGTCGTCCAGTCCGTTCTCCAGCGCCTCCAGCGCCTCGCGGTTCAGCCGGATGACCCGTCGGGCGTGATCGGTGATCGAGCGGGTGGTGTCGGCATCAAAGGGGGGCTGGGTCATGTCGCGCGTCAGATCGGCCGTCGCCGGCCCGCCGGATAGGAAGCCGCAGGATGTGCCGCATCCCGATCCGTTTCACAATGCCGGACCCTCCACGGTTGCGGACGTAAGGCCCGGCCTCCCGGCGTGCAGTTCGCCGACAACCTTTGCCGCAGCGGGGCGTTAGCAGCACCGCGACCCGAGCCGACCGTCCTTTTCCGCCGTTGGGCGGTCCTCCCCCGAAACGGCTGGCACCCCGTTCCGGTGTAGCCCCCGGCCATGAGAAAGATCCGACCTGACCAGATGACTGCCGTGATCGCCCCGACCGACCCCCGAGACCTCGCGCCGCCGCCTTCGCCGGTATCGCTGATCCGGACCCAGAACCGGACCC
>CAYNDG010000086.1:0-3189 GCA_964395805.1 uncultured Brevundimonas sp. | reverse complement strand
GGCGTGCTGGCCCCGATTGAGTCCCGGCCCGAGGACGTCGGCCCTGATCCCCGGCGAACCCGGCTGCTCGACGCCCTGATCCCCGCGCTGGGCGGTCGGCTGGCGGTGCTGAGCGGGCGCGCCATCGCCGATGTCGACCGCATTCTGGAAGGCCGCGTGATCGCGGTGGCGGGCGTCCATGGGCTTGAGCGCCGCTCGGCCGACGGGCGGGTCGAAACGCAGGGCGCAGAGGCCGATGTGGCGTTGGCCGTCGAGGGGCTGACCCGGAGCCTCAGCGCCGAGATCGCTGACGGTGTCGAGATCGAGAACAAGGGCGTGGGCGTTGCCGTCCACTATCGAAACGCGCCGGATCGGGCGGCCGGTGTCCGCCACGCGACAACGACGCTCGCCCGGGATCATGGCCTGCATCTCCAACCCGGCCATATGGTGGTTGAGCTCAAGGGCGGCGATACGGACAAGGGCGAGGCCCTGTCGGCCTTCCTGTCCGAACCCCCGTTCGCCGGCGCGCGCCCGGTCATGATCGGGGATGATCGCACCGACGAGGCCGCCTTTCGCGCCGCCGAGGCCGCAGGCGGGTTCGGCATTCTGGTCGATCCCCGCTGGGTCAGCGCCGCCCGCTATGGTCTGGCCGGCACCGGCGCCGTGACGGACTGGCTGACGCAACTGGCGGAGGCGGCCCGATGAAGCCCTCTGTCGACCTTGCCCCCATCGGCAACTGCGCCCTCAGTGCCCTGATCGATCGTCAGGGCCGCTATGTCTGGGCCTGCGCGCCGCGTGTGGATGGCGACCCGCTGTTCTCGGCCCTGATGGACGGCAGCGACCCGGACCACGGTTTCTGGGACATTGTGCTGCAGGATCAGGTCAGCGCCGAGCAGGACTATGTGCGCAATACGCCGGTTCTCCGCACGGTTCTCCATGCCGTCGACGGGTCCTCCCTCGAGATCATCGACTTTTGCCCACGGCATGCGCACCAGCAGCGTACCTATCGCCCCCTGGCCTTTGGACGGCTGATCCGGCCGCTGTCCGGCACGCCCCGCATCGCCATCCGCCTCAGGCCCGCCGCCGACTGGGGCGCGCGGCGGGCGGACAGCACCCATGGGTCCAACCATATCCGCTATCAGTGTACGGGCGCGACCTTCCGCCTGACCACCGACTGTCCGGTCAGCCACATCATCAGCGAGCGCACCTTCCGGCTGGAGAAGCCGCTGGCCTTCTTCTTCGGTCCCGACGAGGCCTATGACCAGGACGTGGGCCCGGGGCTGGTCGCCGCGCGCGACCGGACGATCGGCTATTGGCAGGACTGGGTGCGCAAACTGTATCTGCCGCTCGACTGGCAGGAGGCGGTGATCCGCGCCGCCATCACCCTGAAACTGTGCGCCTATGAGGAGACCGGCGCCATCGTCGCGGCCCTGACCACCTCGGTGCCCGAGTTCCCCGGCAGCGGCCGCAACTGGGACTATCGCTACTGCTGGATCCGCGACGCCTATTACACGGTGCGCGCCCTCAACCGCCTCGGCGCGGTCGATATCCTTGAGAACTACCTCGTCTACCTTCGCAATCTGGTCGACCAGGCCGATGGCGGCCATGTCCAGCCCGTCTATGGCGTCGGTCTGGAAGAGGAGATCGACGAACGGATCACCGAGAGCGTCGAGGGCTATCGCGGCATGAAGCCCGTGCGCGTCGGCAATCAGGCGCGGGAGCATCTGCAACACGACGTCTACGGACAGATCGTCCTGCCGCTGGTGCAGGCCTTCTACGACCAGCGCATGCTCCGGCCGGGGACGCTGGAGGATTTCCACGCCCTCGAACGGGTCGGACAGCGTGCCTTCGACATGCATGATCAGCCCGACGCCGGCCTGTGGGAGTTCCGCACCTTTGCCCGGGTGCACACCTATTCCTCGGTGATGTGCTGGGCGGCCTGCGACCGGCTGGCCAAGGCGGCGCTGCATCTGGGGCTCACTGACCGGGCCGCGGACTGGACCGAAAGGGCGCGCATCATCCGCGCGCGGATCGAGGGTGAGACCTATCTGGAGGACGAGGGCCATTTCGCCGCCAGCTTCGGCGGCACGGAGCTGGATGCCTCGCTTCTGCAACTGACCGATGTCGGCTTCCTGACGTTCGATGATCCGCGCATGGCCCGTACCTTCAAGGTGATCGAGCGCGATCTCAAGAAGGGGCCGTTCCTGTTCCGCTATGTCGAGCCCGACGACTTTGGCGAGCCCGAGACCGCCTTCAACTTCTGCACCTTCTGGTTCATCGAGGCCCTGCACCAGAATGGGCGTGACGCGGAAGCGCGGGCCATCTTCGAGGAAATGCTGGCGAGACGAACCCATGCCGGCCTGCTCAGCGAGGACATCGCCGTCGAGACCGGGGAACTGTGGGGCAATTATCCGCAGACCTATTCGCTGGTCGGGATCATCAATTGCGCCATCCTGCTCAGCCGTTCGTGGACGGACGTTCGATGAGCCGTCTGATCGTTGTGTCCAACCGCGTCTCGGCGCCCACCGATCCCTCGGCAGGCTCGGCGGGCGGTCTGGCCATGGCCCTGTCGGCAGCGCTCCGGAAATACGATGGTCTCTGGTTCGGCTGGTCCGGCAACACCACGCCGGAATGGAAGCCCGAGGCCCAGATCGAGGACCGGGCCGGCGTCACCGTCGCCCTCGTCGACCTCGAACCCCAGGACGTCGAGGAATATTACAACGGCTATGCCAACAAGACCCTGTGGCCCCTGTTCCACCACAGGGTGGACCTGTCCGCCTATGAGCGCTCGTTCGGCGAGGGCTATGAGCGCACCAATGACCGGTTCGCCGAGGCCCTGGCCCCGCTGATCCAGCCCGACGACCTGATCTGGATCCACGACTATCACATGATCCCGCTAGCCCGGGACCTCAGGCGACGCGGCATCAGGAACCGGATCGGCTTCTTCCTGCACACCCCCTGGCCGGTGCGGCAGCTGCTGGTGACCCTGCCCTATCACCGGCGGCTGGTGGAATCGCTGTTCGACTTTGACCTGCTGGGCTTTCACACCCGCGAGTGGCTGGACCTGTTTCGCGACTATGTGGCGTCCGAGCCCGGCATCCATGGGCGGCTGCTGCCGAATGATGCCCTGATGGCCTTCGGCAAGACCGTCCAGACCGGCGTCTTTCCGATCGGTATCGACGTGGATGGATTCCTCGAGGCGCGGAACTC
>CAYNDG010000085.1:716-7198 GCA_964395805.1 uncultured Brevundimonas sp. | reverse complement strand
TCACCCGCCTGTCCAACATCGAGGCCCCGGAAACCGCCGCCGACCTGCCGATCCGGGTGGTCACCCCGGCCTTTATGATCAGTGAGCTGAAGCGGGCCTTCGAAATCGGATTTCTCCTTTTCGTTCCGTTCCTTGTGATCGATCTGGTGGTTGCCAGCGTGCTCATGTCCATGGGTATGATGATGCTGCCTCCGGTGGTGATTTCCCTGCCGTTCAAACTGATCTTTTTCGTGCTGGTGGACGGCTGGCGACTGGTCGCGGGCAGCCTGGTCGAGAGCTTCCAGAGGGCCGCCGGAAGCGGGTGAAACCCTTTCATCCACAGGCGATCCGGCCATGCCCCGCTTGCAATATCGCCGGAAACGCGCGTTGATCCGGTCGTCATCGCCCGCAGCGGGCGAAAAAATGGAAACGACCCAAATGACCACTCAAGCTGAACTGATTGCCGCCGTCGCCAAGGATGCCGGCGTGTCCCAGGCCGATGCCGGCCGCGTTCTGACGGCCATCGTCGAGAATATCCACAAGAGCCTGAAGAGCGGCGGCGACGTCCGCATCTCGAACCTCGGCGTCTTCGACACCGCCGCCCGCGCCGCCCGCGAAGGCCGCAACCCGGCCACCGGTGCCACCATCAAGATCCCGGCCTCCAAGGCGGTGCGCTTCCGCGTGTCCAAGCCGCTGAAGGACGCGGTCAACGGCTAGGTCTGACGTTCAGACCTGTCAGCCGGCGGCGGCGGGGGCAACCCTGCCGCCGTCTTCGTTTCTGAAACGCCCCTTCACGCTCTCGACCCAGCCGGTGAAGGTGTCGGCTCCGGCCGCCAGGGCCGCGAATTCGCGGACGCTGGTCGGGTCGTCCAGTCCGTTCAGGCCGGCGAGAGCCACCCGCAGGGCATTGGGGGATCGGGCCCTGTCGACGAAAGGGGTCCAGTTGCGCGACAGGCGCACCAGCGCCGCGTTGTCGCCGGCCAGGGAATAGCCCACGGCGGCGCGCAGCAGGCGGTTCTCCTCGTCCCGGGTCAGGGGGGTCGCCGTGTCCTGGTGGCGATCGCCCAGTCCCTGTTCGTAAAGGGCGGCGGCCTCACCCCATTTCTCCTGCTTCCAGAGCACCTCGGCCCGGGCGGCACGGGCCTCGGGGCCGGCATCATTGCCCAGAACCTCCAGCGCGTGATCGAACCGGCCGAGGCCCAGCAGGGCCCGGGCCTCCAGCACCCGCCGCTTTGACGCCAGCGCCGTGGGCAACAGGGTGGTCCGCGTCGCCCAGAGGATCTGCAGCGCGGCCTCGGGCTGTCGGTCCATCAGATAGACGGCGGCAAGATCGGCCGCGACCGACGCCTGGGCCACGCCCTCCAGCCGGTTCTCGACCTGGTGCTTCAACAGTTCCGCGGCCTGATCCAGCAGATCGACATCGATCAGGCGGCGGGCCAGACGCCGCACCATCTCGTCACCATCCGCCCCGATCGGGGTCAGTTCGCGGAAATCATAGAACAGGCCCAGCGCCTGGATAGGCGGCATGCCGTCAGCCCCGCCCTCGAGGAACAGGGACCGGAATACGCGACCAAGATCGGCCTGCAGCGCCTCGGCGCCCGGCAGGCGTGACAGCCGGGTCCCGGCGCTGCGCAGGGCCGTCAGCGCCTCGCGGTACATGCCCTGCGACATGTAGAGCTCGCCAAGGGTGCGGATGACCTCCAGCTCGGTCCGGTCACCGCGCCAGCGCCAGCGCAGACCTTCCAGAACCCGGGCAGCCTCGATCGGCGTGATCGCCTCCCGCGCCAGATCGATCCTGACCACCGCGAGCCGCGCCGGCACGGCCACCTGTTCGAGGGGCGCCCGGCCGACCGCGTGATAGACGGCCCGTGCACGATCGTGCTGACCCTCGAGTTCGAACAGCCGGGCCTGGACCAGCCGGACCGCCAGCTGCTCGCCCGCGCCAATGTCCTGGCTGAGGCAGTAGGCGATCAGGACGCGGGCCGCCTCCAGATCGCCGGTCGCGAGCGCCGCCTCGGCATGGGCGGCGCCGAACCGGGCCCGCCAGGCCGGCGGAAAGTCGTCGATGACGCTGGACGCCCGGGCGAAGGCCTCGCGCGCCGTGGTCCAGTCCCCCTGGCGGGCGGCGAGGTAGCCCTGCCAGGCCCTGGCCGAGGGATCGCCCGCAAGCGCGGCCCCGGCCAGATCGACTGCCGCCTCCTCGGTACGTCCGACGGCGACCCGGGCGGCGGCCCGGAGTCCGCGGACCTCGGCCTCACCGAGCATACCGGGCGTGGCCGCCACAATGGCGTTGAGCACCCCGATGGCCTCGTAATTCAGGCCCGATCCCACGAGGAAGCGGGCCAGCGCCAGACGGGCCTCGACCGGAGCACGCGGATTGTCACCCGCCTGCTGCGCTTCTTCGGCTGCGGCCTCCTGGAGGCGACGATGGGTGGCGACAAAGCCCTGCTCGCCGGTCGCGGACCATTCGGCGAGGATCAGGGCCGGATGGCTGGCCTTCTTCGGCGCGTCGGTCGTCTGGACGGCGGCTTCCAGCCCGGCAGAGGGCGGGGACAGGGTCAGCCCGCCGGGCCGCCCGACCAGCACCCGATCGCCGGCCGTCACAATGGTCAGGTCATCCGTGGCAGTCTCGATGCCGAGGCCCTGGGCGGACGGCAAAAGGGTCAGGTCCACGGTCTGGCGGCGCCCGGCATAGCCCTTGCCGGGGGCGAGGGCCGTGACCGCAGCGAACCGGTCGCCGACCAGGGGATCGGTCAGCCAGATCGCCTGGGTCGCCCCGGCCATGGTCACGACCAGCGAGGCGGCACCCTGTTCGTCCCGGCCGACGCGGACCCCGCCTGCCGGAACCGCCCGCCCGCCGAGGGTTACGGTCCAGCTGTTGCCCTGGCCGGACGCGCTGATCTGAAGGTTGCGGGGCGCATCGATGCGCAGCGAGGTGTAGTCCGGCCCCCGGGCCCAGCGCGCCCCCGTCGCCGGACCCAGGTCCGCATTCCCCGGCAGATCGAGGGTCGCCGCCTGGTCAAAGACGATCCAGACCGCCTCGCCGCGACGGAAGACGGCGGCGCCGACGGGACGGTCCCAGTTGAAGGTCAGGGAAACGGCCTCGGCCGAAGGTGTGGCCCGCACCGATACGGTGGCGGGCGCGTCCAGTGCTGCTGACGGCGGCGGGGCCTGTCCGGGCCGGTAGAGATTCAGCCAGACGGCGCCGTCGGCCTGCCCCTGGGTGGCGGATGCGCCCTCGGCCAGGGTGAGGACCAGTTCCGTGCCGTTGCGGACAGCCCGGGTCTCGACATCCTGCAAGCCGGCAGGGGGATCGACCTTGAGCCGTGAGACATCCGGAGCCGCGGTGGTGCCGATGCGGACAGTGACTGTTCGCCCGTCGATCGAGACGCGCGACCGGGCGCCAACCACACCCGCGAACTCGATCCGGGTGTAGGCTTCCGTCGTGCCGATGCGGATGGCCAGCGGCTCGGTCACCGCCGGGGCGGGCATTTCCTGGGCCAGGGTGAGCAGGGGCGCGAACGCAACCGACCCGGCCGCGGCAAGCGCCACGGTCGACCTCAGGACGCCCTTCGTGGCCTTGGTTCCGGACATGGTGTCCCAGACTCGCAGGAAGGCGTTGCTTCACGGTTAACGCTTCGTGACCCGTCCCCGTGCCGGACAATGTGCGACACTGCGCCGGACTTGTTCACGCGACGCCCGTGCCCCAGATGCAGAACAGACGAGGAAGGACGCCCCATGACACCGCCGGAACCCGAACCGGAGCCCGCCGGACACCCCCCGGCCGGGGTGCTGATGGTTTCCCTGAAATGCCGCTGCCCGCGATGCGGCGAGGGCCCGCTGCTCAAGGGCTATCTGACGATCCGCGAATCCTGCCCCGCCTGCGGGCTGGACTACAGCTTCGCCGATCCGGCGGATGGTCCGGCCTTTTTCGTCATGTCGATTGTCGGTGTGGTCGCCATGGCCGGCATGATGGCGCTGGAGCTGGGCCTGCACCCGCCCTTCTGGGTCCACCTTGTGGTGACCGTGCCGCTTATTCTGGTGCTGTGTCTCGGCAGTCTGAGGCCGTTCAAGGCCTGGCTGGTCGCCGAGCAATATGCCCGCAGCGCCGCCCCGCCCGAATTCTCAAGCATCGGCAAGCACGGAGAGGGCTCGCGCTGGCGCTGAGATAATCTGACGGTCCGGGAACCGCGATGGAGGCCTGACCCGGAATCGAACCGGGGTGCACGGATTTGCAGTCCGCTGCGTAACCACTCCGCCATCAGGCCATTGATCGCGAGGCGCGTTCGCTATCAGATCGGATTGTCCCCCGCAACGCACACTCCTATAAGCAGGCCAGCTTTTTCACTCTCTTCCCCTCAGGATCGACGCAGGCATGGACTTCCAGACGGCACGCAAGGCGATGGTGGACAGTCAGGTCCGCGTGAACGACGTCACGGACCGCAGCCTGCAGGCCGCCCTGATGGCGGTGCCGCGCGAGACCCTGTGCGCCCCGGAGCGCGCCTTTTCCGCCTATGCCGAGGTCGAGGTGCCGGTCACGGCGACGCGTCGGCTGATGTTGCCGCGGGACCTGTCGAAGCTGTTGATGGCCGCCGCACCGAGGGCGGGTGAGCGGGCCCTGGTCATGGCCGGGACCTATGCCGCCGCCGTCCTTGGCAAGATGGGGCTGGAGGTGACGGTACAGGACTCTGACGCTGAGGCGCTGGCGATCGCCGCCCCGACGCTGACGGCCATCGGCGTCACCGCTGTGGAGGCCCCGCTGGATCGTCCCCACGCCGACGGCTGGAACCTGATCGTGTCCGAGGCCGCCGCCCCGGTGCGCCCGAAGGCCTGGCTGGACGCGCTGGAGATTGGCGGCCGGGCCGTGCTGGTCGAGCGGAGCGGACCGGTCGGCAAGGCCATGCTTTATGTGCGTACCGCCGACGGCTTCTCGCGCCGGCAACTGTTTGATGCCACGCCGCCGGTTCTGGACGAACTGCGTCCCGAGCCGGCCTTCAACCTCTAGGATCCCGCCCGGCGACGGAATGCGGCGGGCACCGCGTGAAAAAAACTTAACTGGCGTCGGGCACAACGATCTCGCACTACGCTCGTCACCGAGAATAAGACGACGCGGCCCGGCCGCGTCAGGCAGGATATGAAGATGTTCAATCGCACCCGTGCGCTGATTTCGCTTGCGGCCCTGGCCCTCGGGTCCGGTCTGGCCGTGCCCGCGATCGCCCAGGACACCCTGCCCGACGCCATCCGCATGGCCTACCGGACCAACCCGACCCTGCTGGGCCAGCGGGCCAACCAGCGGGCGCTGGATGAGTCGATCGTCCAGGCCCGGTCCGGCCTGCGCCCGTCGATCGATATCAGCGCCAGCGCCAGCTACACCCAGGTCGATACACCGGCCGGCACAACGGAGACGGAAAGCGGCGGGGCGAGCGTCGGCCTGTCCCAGACGCTCTACTCGGGTGGCCGTATTTCGCTGGGCATCAGCGCCACCGAGGCCAACATCCTCGCGGGCCGCGAGGATCTGCGCTCGGTCGAGCAACAGGTGCTGGCCACCGTCATCCAGGTTTATGCCGATGTGCTGCGCGACGAAGAGATCGTCCGCATCCGTCAGGAGAACCTGACTGTCCTGCAACGGCAGCTGGACGAGGCCTCGGCCCGCTTCGAGGTCGGCGAGATCACCCGCACGGACGTCGCCCAGGCCGAAGCGCGTTTCGCCCAGTCCGAGGCTGATCTGGCCAATGCCCAGGCCCAGCTGTCGGTCAGCCGCGCCTCCTATGCCGCCATCGTCGGCCAGACCCCGGGCCGCCTGGCACCGCTGCCGCCCCTGCCGGGCGTGCCGACCGACTTTGACGTCGCCCTCGACGTCGCCCTGATCGAGAACCCCAACATCCGCGCCGCCGAGTACGCCCTTGCGGCCGCCGAGGCCAATGTCGCCCTGGCGCGCGCCGAATATCTGCCGTCCGTGCGGGTCAGCGCCTCCTACGGCGGCTCGACCAATGATCTGTCCAGCTTTGATCTGGCCGACCGCACCACCTTCCAGGCCGGCGCCACCCTGTCGGTGCCGCTGTTCACCGGCGGCCTGAACCAGTCGCGTGTGTCACAGGCACTGGAGCGGGCCAATGCCGCCCAGATCCGGATCGAGGGCCAGCGTCGAACGGTGCTGCAATCGATCAGCTCGGCCTATGCGCAGTTGATCTCGGCCCGCTCGACCCTGCGTGCCGGCGAAGAGGCGGTGCGCGCCGCCACCGTCGCCGCCGAGGGCGTGCGTCAGGAAGCCCAGGTCGGCCTGCGGACCACCCTCGACGTGCTGAACGGGGAGCTGGAGCTGCGCTCGGCCCAGGTCGCCCTCGCCACGGCGCGTCGCAACGAATATGTCGCCATGGCCCAGCTGCTGCTGGCCATGGGCCGTCTGGACGTCACCGTGCTGGTGCCCGCCGAGGAGGTCTATGACCCGGCGGTCAACTATGATCGCGTGCGCAACCGCGGCAGCCTGCCGTGGGATGGCGTGA
>CAYNDG010000085.1:0-706 GCA_964395805.1 uncultured Brevundimonas sp. | reverse complement strand
GCTGCCGTGCGCGAGGCGCTCGACCGCACCGCCGCGCCGCCGATCCTGCCCGCCAACGACGCCGAGGATGCGCCGATCGACAGCCGTCTCAAGGACGACACGATCCGGACCGCACCCCGGAACTGAGCCTGGATTAACCAAACAGGCGAAAAAGGTCCGTTGATTCCTCGCCGCGTTGATGCGACGACAGGACACACGGGGGCCGCTTCGGTGCGATCCGCTCCCGCATGCGCGCGGGCGCTGCAACCATGCCAGGGGTTATGAGACATGACTGATCCGACCGCCCAGGAACCGACGATGGAGGAAATCCTGGCGTCGATCCGCCGGATCATCTCGGAAGACGACGCCCCCGCCGAAACGGCGCCGGCGGCGGCAG
Source organism: uncultured Brevundimonas sp. (assembly GCA_964395805.1). Taxonomy (GTDB): domain Bacteria; phylum Pseudomonadota; class Alphaproteobacteria; order Caulobacterales; family Caulobacteraceae; genus Brevundimonas. The sequence goes on along the minus strand of CAYNDG010000085.1, from coordinate 330 downwards.
CCCCCGAGCCCGAACCTGCCCCGGAACCCGCACCGGCGCCTGCACCTGTGCCCGAGCCCGAGCCGGAACCGGCCGAGGACGTTCTGGAACTGACCCAGCGCTATGAGCCGCCGGTCGAGGAGCCGGTCGCCTACCACCCCGAACCCGCCCCCGCGCAGGAAACGCTGGGTGATCTCGACATCGGGGCGGCCGACCCCTTCCCCATGGATGAGGCTGCGCCGGAGCCCGCGTCGGCCCCGCGTGCGGCGCCGTCGTCGGAGGAGGCCCTGGTCAGCGATGCGACCGCCGCCTCGGCCGCCGGGGCCTTTGCCGGTCTGGCCGCTGCGCTCC
>CAYNDG010000084.1:0-7198 GCA_964395805.1 uncultured Brevundimonas sp. | reverse complement strand
CCAAAGCCCAGCGGCATGACCACCTCGGCCAGGGGCCCGCCGTTGCGGGCTTCCTCCAGCACATTCTCGCCGACAATGCCGAGGTCGCAGACGCCGTCGGCGACAAAGGTCGGGATGTCGTCGTCGCGCACCCGCAGCAGGTCCACCGGCGCATTCTCGACCTTGTAGAGCAGGTCGTTGTTGCCCTTGATGACGCGCAGGCCCGCATTGCGGATCAGGTCGAGGCTGCGTTCGGCCAGACGGCCGGATTTCTGTACGGCGATACGAAGTCGCCCCTGAACCTTGCTCACGCGGATACTCCGGACTGTCGGTCAAGCACCAGGCGATAGCCCTGGTGCGGCATTTCCTTGAGGAAGCGGGCCACGCGCACGACCGTGGTCGGGCTGGCCTGCGCCTCGGCGGCGATTTCGCGGTACGACTTGCCACCCGCGTCCAGCAGGCGTGCCACCTGCCAGCGCTCGGCAAAGGCGCGCACCTCGGCGGGTGTGCACAGATCGGCCAGAAAGGCATCGACCTCCTCGCGCGACTTCAGGCACAGCAGGGCGTCGTACAGATCCAGCCGGCTGCGGGCCGGGACGGCGGCATTGGGGGGCAGGGTGTCGGTCATGGCGCGTTCCACTATGCTGTAACAGTGGAACGGTCAAGCGCTATCGTCCTGCCTATGGTGCGACCGGCGATCGCAGCCTATGTGCGGGTCATGAGCAGGATCGTGATCGTGGGCGCGGGGCATGCCGGGGGCAGTGCGGCCGCACTTCTGAGACAGTATGGCTTTGATGGGGAGGTGGTGCTGATCGGTGAGGAGCCGGTCGCCCCCTATCAGCGTCCGCCCCTGTCCAAGGCCCTGCTGAAGGGCGAGGGCGAGGAGGAGGACCTGCTGCTGCGGCCTGCCGACTTCTATCTCGAGCAGAATATCGAGTTGCGACTGGGCCAGACCGTCACGGCGATCGACCGCGCGGCAAAACAGGTGGTGCTGTCGGACGACACGACGGTTCCCTACGACACCTTGATCCTCGCGACGGGCTCGACGGCGCGGAAGCTGGATGTGCCGGGCGCCGATCTGGCGGGGGTGCTCGAACTGCGGACCCTGGCTGATGGGCGCAAGCTCAGGGCGGCGATCCGGCCCGGCGTGCGGCTGGTCGTGGTCGGCGGGGGCTATGTGGGGCTGGAGGTCGCGGCCTCGGCCCGGGCGCTGGGCGCCGGGGTGGTGGTGATCGAGCGCGAGGCCCGCTTGCTGGCCCGGGTGGCGTCGGCTGTGCTGGCCGACTTCATGCACGCGGCGCACACCCGACACGGCGTGACCCTCCTGACCGGCCGCACGGTGACCGCCTTCCAGCCCCGAGAGGATGGAGAAGTTGCGAGTGTGACGCTGGACGACGGCAAAAGCCTGCCCGCTGACCTCGTGGTCGTCGGCGTGGGCGGCGTGGCCTGCGAAGGTCTGGGCGCCGCCGCCGGTCTGACCTGCGACGGCGGGGTCGTGGTCGACGAGACCGCCCGCACCTCGGACCCCGACATCTATGCGCTCGGCGACATGACCCGGCGGCCGGTGCCCGTACACGACGGACGGGTGGTGCGACTGGAAAGTGTGCCCAATGCCCTGGAACAGGCGAAACAGGCCGCCGCCGCCATCACCGGCCGCAACCCGCCCGTGCCCGAAGTACCGTGGTTCTGGTCGGACCAGTATGATCTCAAACTGCAGATGGCGGGTCTGGCCGAGGGTGCGGATCGAAAGATCGTGCGCCCCGTGGCGGATGGAGCCGGTCTGGCCGTCTTCCATCTGGCGGGCGACCGCCTGCTGTGTGTCGAGGCCGTCAATGCCCCGGCCGAATTCATGGGCGGGCGCCTGCTGATCGGCAAGGCGACGCCGGTCGATGCCGAGAAGCTGGCCGATCCGTCCGTGTCGATGAAGGCGGTCGCGAAGGGCGACTAATACACATCCCGCCGGTAACGCCCGGCCTCGCGCAGGTCCAGCAGCCGGTCCTCGCCCAGAACCTCGCGCAGGGCCGCATCGACGCCCGGAGCCATGCCCTTCAGGCTGCCGCAGACCATGACCGTCGCGCCCCGGTCGATCCAGTCGCGCACAGCCTCCGCCTCCGCGCGAAGAATGTCCTGGACATAGCGGGCGCCGCCTTCATCGCGGGAAAAGGCCCGGTCCACACGGGTGAGCACGCCCGTTGTTCGCCAGCCGAGAATCCTGTGTCGCAGGAAGGCGTCGTGGGCTTCATTTCGCTCTCCGACAATCAGCCAGGCGGGCCCCCGTTGTCCGGCGTGCGACCTTTCCGACAGGTGTCCGGCCAGCCCCGCAATGCCGGTGCCGTTGCCGACGAGAATGAGGGGACACGCAGGGTCCGGGCCGTGGAAACTACGGTGGGGTCTCAGCCGCACGGAAAGCCTGTCCCCCACGTTGCAGTCCCGGAGAAGCCAGCCCGAAGCCAGCCCGGGCGAGCCGTCCGGCCGGACCGTACTGCGGATCAGCAGGTCGACGTGGCCGTCGGCGGGAACGCTGGCGAGGGAATAGTCGCGGAGCTGTGGTTGCCCGCCCGCGATAGACGCCGGCAGTTCGATCTCGGCGATGTCGCCCGCGCGCCAGTCCGGAAGAGGTCCGACAGGCTCGAGACGCAGATGATAGACGGGGCGGCCTGCGCTCCCGGCGTTGACAAGGGTGCGACTGACCAGTGTCCAGCTGTGGCGTGCGCTGGCCGGGCTTCCTTGTGCAAAGCTGACTCCCGTCACGGCCGCCACCTGATGCCGCCAGTGCGCCAGGGCACCGGGGTCCAGCCGGTCGACCTCGACCCGGTCGAACAGGGCGGTCGCCCCGGCCCGCGCCAGCCAGCTGTCCAGCGCCCGCCCGAAACCGCAATAGTGGCCATAGCCGCGGTCGCCCAGCGCGAGCAGACCGAACTGGAGGTGCGAAAGGTCGGGCGGGGCGGGCATCAGCCGTCGGAGGAAACCGGTCGCCTCATCCGGCGCATCACCCTCGCCCGTGGTGGCGGCGATGACGAACAGGCGCTCGGCCTTCGCCAGCAGGTCGGGTGTCAGGTCAGACAGGCTCAGTCGCTGGGCCGACAGGCCTGCGGCCGAAAGGGCGACCGCCGCTTCCTCGGCCAGGGCCTCGGCGCTGCCGGTCTGGCTGGCGTGCACGACGAGGGTCGTGGCCTCGCCCTTGATCAGGGCGGTCGGTCGCGGGCGTAGCGACCAGGCGGTCAGCCCGGCCCAGGCCAGCACCGCCGTCGCGGCCCACAGCTCTCCACCCAGGGGGATCATTCCCGGCCGACGTCGAGCATGGCCTGACAGGCGGGGCTCATCTGCTCGACCAGCCCGTCGTCGGTGCGGTAGACCATCAGGGCGGCAATCCCGGCGTGCTCGGCATGGGCCAGACCCTCCTCGGGCCCCATCACGGTCAGGGCCGTCGCCAGCGCATCGGCGACCATGGCCGAGTCGTGCAGCACCGAGACCGAGACCATGCCGTTGCTCACCGGCCGCCCCGTGCGTCCGTCGATCGTGTGGGAATAGGTCTGGCCGCCGTGCACGAATCGACGCCGGGCCTCGCCCGAGGTGGCAACGGCCAGCCCGTACAGGGCGGCGATGGTGCGCGGTGTCTCGAGCCCTTGCGGCTTTTCCAGTTCGACCCACCACGGACGGCCATCGGGTTTAACGCCCGCCCCCTTCAGCTCCCCGCCAATCTCGAACAGGTGCGAGGTCGCCCCCTCGCGGGCCAGCCGCAGCGAGATGCGGTCGACTGCATGCCCCTTGGCGATGCCCGACAGGTCCAGCTTCAGCCCGCCGGGCTGCACCGCCGCCCGCGCATCGACATTCAGCCGCAGACCCATCCAGCCGCTCATGGCCCTTGCCGCCTCGACCTCGTCATCGGCGGGCAGTGGCAGCAGGGGCGAACGACCGCCGGGCGGTCCGAACCCCCACAGATCGACCAGCGCCCCAAGCGTCGGATCGACCGCGCCATTGGTGTCATCCGCCAACTCCAGCGCCCGGGTCAGCACGGTCCAGAAGGCATCGGACAGGGCCCATGTGCCTGCGGGGGCGCCATTGAACCGGGATATCTCGCTGTTGCGCTCCCACGGGCTGAACAGGGCGATGATCCGCCCCAGTTCTTCCTCGATCAGGGCCTGCCAGCGCGTGGCCGCGGCTTCATCGGTGACGACGATCCGGGCGGTCCAGACCGTACCCATGGTCTCGCCGCTCAGCTGGGCTACTTGCGTCCCCGGGGGCTTTTCCGGCGCGCCGCGAAACGCCGGAATCAGAACGCGATTGTCCGTCTCCGGACGCGGCTCATTCGCGCCCCCGGACAGGTCGATGACCGGCGGTGCTGAACGGCTGGAGGCGGGGACACGCGGCTCGGACATCAGGACCTCGGAGTTTAGGGCAGGACCTCGACGATCCCGTTGTACTGGGCCGACAGCGGCAGCTTGCCGTCCGTGCCCGGCACCTGGATCGAGGCATGCATCCAGTACATCCCGGCCTCGGGCCAGTCGACCGAATAGACCCCGTCCGCATCGGTGGTCAGGGTGATCTCTTCAGGAGAGGTCCGATAGCGTGACCCGCCCCGGGCGATGGTGACCTCCAGCCCTGCGGCAGGTTGGCCGTCGATCAGCAGGCGGAACAGCCCGGTCTCACCCAGCACCAGATCGTTCGGGTGGGTGACCGGCACCATCTCCAGCCCGTAGCCGGTCGGGGTAAACACGTCCTCGCTCAGATTGCCCAGGGTGACAAAGGTCTCGACCCGCATGGCCGAAAGCGTCGCCTCGACCGCCGTCGCGCCCTCCGGCAGGCCCTGGGGATACTCCGCGGGCGTGCCACGCCAGCGTAGGCGCTCGCCGTTCAGGGTGTAGCTCGCCACCACGCCGCCCAGCACATTGGCGATGCGATAGGTGCCCTGCTGCGTCAGATGCACGTCAAAGGTCGCGCGATAGCGGCCGCGCATCATGTTCTCGGGGCTCAGCAGCTGTCCGTCCGGGCCGGTGATGGTCAGGCCGTCCAGCCGCATGGCCGCGTGATCGGCGATGAAGACGCCGTTCGACATGCCGGCATCGACGCCGATCCAGGCATCCGACCCCGACAGCACGGTCGAGCTGGGCTGCATCCAGGCGCGGTGGGCCTGGGCCCCCAAGGGCACAGCCATCAGGGCGATGACACCGGCGGCGAAGGCCAGGAACGGCGAGAAACGATAGCGGGTCATGGATCTGTCCCTGTCCAGTATCAGCGGGCGACGGTGACGCGCACGGCGCCCAGTTCGGATTCACCTGTGCCGGACGCCGTGTTGGCGGCGCCGAGGCGGAAGGGCACGCGCACGATCTCGCGGCCCCCCAGTTCGCGCGCGGCCTCGACCGCCATCACATAGTTCCCGGCCGGCAGATCGCGCAGACGCGAGGCGGGAATGGTGACCGTCTGGGTGCCCGGCGCGCGGGTCGGGCCTGACACGCCGTCGGCAGGCAGGGTCAGGTTGCGCCCGTCCTTGCGCCACCAGGTGCGGATATCCTTCAGCCAGTCCTTGCCTTCTCCGGCGGGCAGGGCGGTATCGTACCAGACCGACAGGGTGCGCACGGCGGTCTGGTCCGGCCGCTCGATCCACACCGCCACATAGGGCCGGTGGTAGGAGGCGCTGGAAATGCGCGGAATGCCGATGCTGACCGTCAGATCGCCCGGAGCGAGAGGGGCCGCCGCGCCCATCAGCATCAGTCCGGCGGCGGGCAGGGTGGCGGTGAGGGTCAGGGATTTCATGGGAACTCGGGCACTCAATGGATAAAGATCAGGGCGAGGATCAGCGGGATCAGCAGGCCCAGTGAGACCAGCGGCCAGGTCATGCGGCGATTGCGGGCATGCAGCACCAGCAGCGCCAGTCCGGTCAGGGCGAACACCAGACAGGCGCCGGCGAACACATCGATGAACAGCGACCACGCCGCGCCGGTGTCGCGCCCCTTGTGCAGGTCATTCAGATAGGCAATCGGCCCACGCGTGGTCACCTCGACAAGGGCCTCGCCCGTTTGCCGGTTCAGCGTCATCCAGCCGTCGCCGCCCGGCCGGGGCAGGGCGACATAGATTTCCGCCTCCGTCGTCTCGGTCGCGCGACCGGCGATGGAGATGTCCAATGCCCCCTCGGCCCAGCGGGCCACGGCCTCGGGCACCGGGTCGGTGGTCTCGGCGGGAAAGTCGCCGAGCCGCTTCAGCAGCGGCGCGGGCAGGGTGGCGGTGCGCTCGACCACAACGGCCTCGGCCGGGATCCGGGCGGCGTGGTTCAGGGTAAAGCCGGTGATCGCAAACAGGATCAGCCCGATCAGGCTGACCGAGGCCGAGATCCAGTGCCACTGGTGCAGTTGCTTCAGCCAGAAGGCCCGTGCGGAGCTCAGCCGGGCGGCGGACGGTGCAGGAGCGGGCGCGGGAGAGGTCGACACCCTGCGCCTGTGCCAAAAATGCGAACCGCTTGCAAGTAGCGTTTCCTACCAGCGCCGCGACAGTCCGATCCAGAGCGTGCGGGGCGGCCCATAGGACACTACCCCCGTGCCGGTTTCCGCTGTTTCCACATCGGCATCGAACAGGTTCACCCCCTCGACCCAGCCGGTCAGCCCGGGCGATAATTCTCGCTCCAGCCGCGCCGAAACGGTCAGCGCCGGATCCAGCACGCGGCTGTTCAGGGCGGCGTCGAACCGGCGGCTCTCCCACCGGGCATCGGCACTGACCACCCAGTCCGGCGCGGGGGTCCAGTCCAGCCCGGCGGTGGCGCTCCAGATCGGGGCCTGGGCCGGGCGCAGCCCGGTCAGTTGCGGCGCCTGCGAGCCGCCGTCTACCCGGGCATCGCTGGCCGACAGGGCCGCCCTCAGCGTCACGGCGTCGCTCGCCCGGAATCCCGCATCCAGTTCCAGTCCGACCGCCTCGATCGTCCCGGCGTTCTGCCGCTCGCGCAGCACGCCCCCGGCCGACACGAAGCCCGCGCGGGGAAAGGTGCCGGGGCCCTGGCCGATCGTGACATTGACGATGGCGTCCTCGACCCGGGTGGCAAAGACCGTCACCCGCAGATCCAGCCGGTCCGTTTCGCGCGCCACGCCAGCCTCGAGTCCGGTCAGCCGTTCGGGCACCAGACCCGCATTGGCCTCGGTGATGTCATTGCCGACGCGGAAGGGCCGGTGCAGCTCATTCAGGGTGGCAGGGCGAAAGGCGCTATAGGCCGCCGCCCGCACCGACCAGTCGG
>CAYNDG010000083.1:0-7202 GCA_964395805.1 uncultured Brevundimonas sp. | reverse complement strand
CCAGCGCGCGAAGCCGCCGCCGATCACGCCATTGACAGGCTCGGCCAGGGCCCCGACGCCCGGTCCCTCGACAACGAAGGTCCAGGTCGGCGTGACCACGCCGCCCACCAGCGGCCAGGTCACGATCAGATCGGCCCGGGTCGCCATGTCGCGCAGGGGGCCGAATGGCGCGTGGAGACGGATCTCGCCGAAGACGTTTGAATCGGTCCGACCGTGATCGAACTGCGTACCGTCGGGCATGGCCTCGCACCAGCAACCACCGGGTATCAGATCGAGGCTGAGGTTGGCTGCATCACCGGTGTAGCTGTGCGCCGGGTCCCACCACAGCGCTACCTGTGAAAACGCATCCGCAACCCGGGCCGGGCCGAGACGGGTCGGGGCCTCGAACTTCAGGGTGAAGGCATTCTCGCTCCGCGAAACGATCTCTGCCGCCACGGGAGACGTCATCATCCCGGCAAGGGCGAGTGCGACGGCGAACATCAAAACACGCATGATCAAGCCCTCTCGAAGGTCAGGGGTTCGCCCCAGAAGCGTTCGACCCGTTCGCTCTGGCCGCCGGGAGAGCCGGTCGTGAGAAAGCGCATGATCCCGCTGTCGCCCAGGGCAAATTCGGGATGGCGGGCAAAATAGCGCTCCAGCGCATCGGCGACGGCGTCGGGCTGGCCGATGACCGGCGTGCCTCCGGGCAGGGCCTCGGCGAACAGATGCGCGACAATCCCATAGTGGGTACAGCCCAGAATGACCTTGTCCGGCCAGCGCCCGATGCGGCGACGCAACGCCTCGACGTGGTCCCGCACCGTGGTTCGCAGTTCATCTTCGTCGACACCCGCCTCGATCTGGCCGGCCAGACCCGGGCAGGGTTCGGTGAAGACGGCCAGATCCTCGCGCCGCTTGTCGATCTCGATCTCATAGACGCGGCTGTTGGCAGTGGCCTGGGTGCAGAACAGGCCCAGCACCTCGATCGCCGACTTGCGCTCGTCGCGGAACCGGTCGTCCGTTTCGCGGGCATAGGTCCACGGCAGGCCGGTCGCGGCCTCTATGGTCGGGACGATGATGCCCAGCACATTGACGGGCCTGCCGAAGATGCGCGCGGCCTCTGGCACCCAGGTCTGCTGCAGGCGACGGAGCGCGATGGCGGATGCCGTATTGCAGGCCAGCACCACCACAGAGGCCCCCTCGGCGAACAGCCGCTCGCAGCCCGCCCGGGTCAGGTCGACGATCTCTTCTCCCGCCCGACCGCCGTAGGGGGCGTGCTTCTGGTCGGCCAGATAGAGGAAGTCCCGTCCGGGAAAGCGCCGCGTGAGCGTGCGGTGGATCGTCAGCCCCCCGACCCCGGAATCAAACACCCCTATGGCCATCCCGGCCCCTCTGTCCTGGCGATAACGGGCTGGCCCGCGGACGTTCCTCTTGCCCCCGCCCCCGGACCTGATGCAAGTCTTTGTGCGGAAGACGACTTCGAAAGCCATTACACGGCGTTCATGTGACGCCGGACCCGCGGTAGCTTACGGTATCGCGACACAGTTAAGGGAGCCATTTCATGGACAGACGCCAGCTTCTCGTTGCCGGAGGCAGCCTTTTCGCCCTATCCGGCTGTGCCGGTATGGGCATGGGCGGCGCAGCCGCCGTCGGCCTGAGCCCCGAAGCCCTGGCCCGTGACGCCGCCATCGCACGCGCCGTCCTGCCGCAACAGACCCCGCGTGCGGAGCTGCTGCAGCCGTGGACCGGCCCCTATGAAGGCGTGCCCCCCTGGCCGTCGGTGACCGCCGACAAGCTGAAGGCTGCCATTATCGAGGGCATTGAGCTGCAACGGGCCGAGATCAATGCGATTGCCGACAACCCCGAGCCGCCCAGCTTCGCCAACACCATGGTGGCCATGCAGATGGCGGGAGAGCCCCTGGGCCGCGCGCTCAGCCTGTTCGGGGTCATGACCTCCAACATCGGCTCGGCCGAATACCAGGCCGTTCAGCGCGAGGTATCGCCCCTGCTCTCGGCGGCCAGCGACGAGACCACCTTCAATGCCAGGCTGTTCGCCCGTATCAAGGCCGTCGCGGACGGCGCCCGCGCCGCCGGTCTGAATGCGGAGCAGACCCGTATCGCCGAGCGCAGCCGCGACAGCTTCATCCGCAACGGGGCCGCGCTGGATGCCGCCGGCAAGGCCGAGCTGGGCCGCATCAACTCGGCCCTGTCCAGCGCCTTCACCAGCTTTGGTCAAAAGGTCGTCGCCGATGAGAACACCTGGACGGTCTTGACCGAGGAGTCCCAAACCGCCGGCCTGCCTGCATCGAACAAGGCCGCCGCCGCTGCAGCTGCCCGCGATCGCAACATCGAGGGCTGGGCGATCGTCAACACGCGCTCGAGCGTCGACCCCTATCTGAGCTTCGCCGATGACCGCGCCATGCGTGAGGTGGTCTGGCGCAAATTCGTCAACCGCGGCGACAATGGCGACGCAAACGACACCAATGCCACGATCGCCGAGATCGTGAAGCTGCGGGCCGAGCGCGCCCGCCTGCTGGGATATGCCCACCATGCCGAATGGCGGATGCAGGACACCATGGCCAAGACGCCCGAGGCGGCCATGGACCTGATGATGCGGGTCTGGGAGCCGGCCAAGGCGCGCGTCGCCGAGGAGGTCGCCGACATGCGCGCGATCGCGGGTCACGAGATCGAGCCCTGGGACTATCTGTACTATGCCGAAAAGGTCCGGAAGGCGAAGTACGACCTCGATCAGAACGAGCTGAAGCCCTACTTCGAACTGAACGCGGTCAAGCGCGGAGCCTTCTACATGGCCGAACGCCTTTACGGCTACACCTTCACCCCGGTGCCTGCCGGATCGGTGCCGGTCTTCCACCCCGACGTCGAGGTGTTCGAGGTCAAGGACAAGGCTTCGGGCCGCCACATCGGCCTGTTCTACTCCGACGACTTTGCCCGCCCGGGCAAGCGGTCCGGTGCCTGGATGACCAGCTACCGTCTGGGCTGGGCCTATGACGGGGGCGGCAACCAGCTGGTCTCGAACAACAACAACTTCATCAAGGCCGAGGCGGGCCAGCCCCTGCTGATCTCGCTGGATGACGCCGAGACCCTGTTCCACGAGTTCGGACACGCCCTGCACTATCTGTCCTACAAGGTGACCTATCCGTCACTGGGCGGGACGCCGCGCGACTATGTGGAATATCCCTCCCAGGTGCACGAGCACTGGGTGCTGTCGCGCCCGATCCTCGATGGCTTCATGAAGCATGTCGAAACCGGCCAGCCCATGCCGCAGGAACTGGTCGACAAGATCGAGGCAGCCGCCACCTTCAACCAGGGTTATGCCACGGTCAGCTATCTGTCGTCGGCCCTGGTCGACATGGACCTGCACACCCGCGCCACCCCGCCGACCGACATCGACGCGTTCGAGCGGGAAAGCCTGGCACGCTTTGGTATGCCGAAGGAGATCGTGATGCGGCACCGACTGCCGCAGTTCAATCACCTGTTCACCTCGGACGCCTATTCGGCGGGCTATTACAGCTATCTGTGGTCGGAAGTGATGGACGCCGACACCTGGGCCTATTTCGAAGAGTCGGGGGACGTCTTCAATCCGGAAATCGCCAGCAAGTACAAGGCGATCATTCTGGCCGAGGGCAACACCACCGACCGGGGCGAGGCCTATCGCCGCTTCCGCGGTCGGGATCCGGACGTCGCCGCCCTGCTGCGCGTGCGCGGCTTCCCGGTGAACTGAATACTGACTCTACCGCTCGCTGCTTGAGCGATGGAACGGGGCCGGGGGAGCGATCCTCCGGCCCCTTTTCGTGTCAGCCGCTGTTCCGGAGGCCGGCGGCAATGCCGTTGAGGGCCACGAGTATGCCCTCCCGCACGGCGGGGTCGTCGCCGCCGGCCCGGCGCCGGCGGCGCAGCTCGACCTGCACATGGTTGAGCGGCTCGATGTAGGGCAGGCGCAGCCGGATCAGGCGCGCCAGTTCCGGCTGGCGCTCCAGCAGGACGGTCTGGCCGGTCAGTTGCATCACGGCCTCATGAGTGCGCTGCCATTCGGCGGCGATCCGGCCGTGGATGTCCTCGGCCAGCGACTGGTCCGGCAGCAGGTCCGCATAGCGCCGTGCGATGACCATGTCGGACTTGGCCATGACCATTTCCATGTTCTGGATCAGGGTCGACAGGAACGGCCATTCGGACACCAGACCGGTCAGGGTCTCAAGGTCGGCCCGATCCAGACTGTCAACGGCCGAGCCGAAGCCATACCAGCCGGGCAACATCACGCGGGACTGGCTCCAGCTGAACACCCAGGGGATGGCGCGCAGATCCTCGATCCGCGTCGAGGCACTGCGCGAGGCCGGGCGCGAGCCGATCTTCAGCTCGGACAGCTCCGAGATCGGGGTCGCAGCGCGGAAATAATCGATGAAGCCCGGCGTCTCATAGACAAGGGTGCGGTAGGCCTGCATCGATGCCTCGCTGAGGCGCGAGATCAGGGCTCCGTGGCGCTCGGCCGGGCCTTCGCCGCTTTCCTTCCGCAACGACGCCAGCACCACGCCGCTGGTCAGGGCGTCGAGGTTGCGGCGGGCGACACCGGGTTCGCCATATTTGTTGGCGATCACCTCGCCCTGTTCGGTGACGCGGATCCGGCCCTCGACCGTGCCGCGCGGCTGGGCCACGACCCCGGCAAAGCTGGACCCGCCACCCCGGCCGACCGCCCCGCCTCGGCCGTGGAACAGTTGCAGGCCGACACCGGCCTCGCGCGCCACATCCCGCAGCGCCCGCGAGGCCCGGTTCAACTCCCATGTGGAGGTCAGATAGGAGCCGTCCTTGTTGGAATCGGAATAGCCGATCATCACCTCCTGCACTCCTCGGGCGCGAGCCAGCGCCAACGGCGCGGGCTCGGCCATGAGGGCCTTGAGCGTGGCGGGCGCGGCCTGAAGGTCGGTGATGGTCTCGAATAACGGCACGGCCTGTATCGGACAGGTATCGGGTGTCGTCGGGTCGAACAGGCCGGCCTCCTTGAGCACCAGATAGACCTCCAGGAGGTCCGAGGGGCTTTCGGTCTTGGAGACGATGTAGGTGCGAATGGCGGCCGGGCCGAAGGTCTGGATGGCGTCGGCAGCGGCCTCGAGGATGGCGCGCTCCTTGAGCGTCTCTTCGGCATAGTCGGAGGCCCCCGGTACGAACAGCGGCCGGCGGCTGGCCAGTTCGGCCCGCAGCACGGCCATGCGCCCGGCCTCATCAAGCGCGGCGTAGTCGGCGGCGACGCCCGCCACCCGGAACAGGTCGGCCACGACCCGCTCATGCACATCGGCATTCTGGCGCATGTCGAGAATGGCGAGATGGAAGCCGAAGGCCTCGACCCGGTCGATCAGCCGCGAAAGGGCGTCGCTGTGGAACGCCTGCGCATCTGCGGCCAGAAGCGCCTGACGCAGGGTTTGCAGGTCGGCGACGAGGGCTTCGGGCCGGCCATAGGGTTCTGCCACGAAGCCTGGGGGACGTGGCGGCGGGCCTCCGACCTTGGCCTGATAATCGGCGGCCAGCCGCGCATAGATCAGGGTCAGGGCGCGGCGGAACGGTTCACCGGCCCGGTGAGGCGAGCTATCGCCCGAGGCCGCCGACAGGGCGGCCAGCGCCGGCGTTGGCTCGATCAGGGCGTCCGACAGGCTGAGCTCGGCCCCCAATGCATGGACGTCGTCCAGATAGGCGCCGATGGCCGCGCGCGACTGGCTGCGGAAGGCGGCTCTCATGACGTCGGCGTCGACATTGGGGTTGCCGTCCCGGTCGCCGCCTACCCAGCTGCCGACCTTGAGGAAGGGCTTGAGATCGGGGGCGCCGAGCCGCGCGCGCCACGCTTCCAGATGCTCGGGCACGGCCTCGAGGAACACCTGTTCGAGAAAGGAGACCACGGTGTCGATCTCGTCCTGCACCACGAGGCCCGAGGAGCGGACAAGGCGGGTGGCCCAGAGAAGGAAGACCTGGCGGCGAAGGCTCCCGGTGGCACCCTGCTCCTGGCCCCGGCCATCCAGCAGGGCCGACAGGGCGGCGATCCGGTCCAGCACGCTCTTGCGCCGGACCTCGGACGGGTGAGCGGTCAGCACCGGCGAGATCAGGCTCCGGACCAGGATGTCGACCACCGCCTTGCGGTCCGCCCCCTCCCCGGACAGCCAGGCCAGGGCGGCCTCTGGCGTATCTGGCCGGTCATCAGGGGCCGCACTGTGCTCCTCGGCCTCGCGGGCGCGCCTGCGGGCCTCACGGTCTTCGGCGACATTGGCCAGAAGTGAAAAGACCGCAAAGCCGTGGGACAGACCGACGGCCTGTTCGGAGGTCAGGCCGGCGAGCAGCCGCTCCATCTCGGTAGCATCGCGAGTCGTCGCGCCGTCACGGTGATAGGCCACCGAGGCGCGCCGAACGGCCTCGATCCGGTCGTAAAGATCCTGACCACCGGCGTGGCGGATGACATCCCCCAACACCGCGCCGAGTAGGCGAACCTCCTCGCGCAGGCGATCCGGCGTTGCAGCAGCGGTGGGCGGGGTGTCGGTCATAAAGCCTCCTTGACGATCAACGATAGGCGGGCAGGCCTGCCGGGGGACAGACCGCACGCCGGGGCGTAACGAAAAGTGCGCGGTTCCGTGCCCTCGCAGCGCCGGGACAGGGCGCCCCGCTTGCCCTTTCCCGGGTTTTCGGCCATACACCCCGGCTTCCGGCGCAAGTTGACCTCGCGCCCTCCACCCGGACGACCCCCGTTCCACGCTTCAGGAAACGGGCTGAGCCGGGAGAGGCCCCCAGCCGACGTGATCGTCCGCTGGGGCTGAGGTCGTTTTGTGCGTGACTCGAGGTTCTGATGTTCGAGGCTCTGAACGAGCGACTGACAGGCGTCTTTGACCGGATCACCGGTCGCGGCGCCCTGTCCGAAAAGGACATTGCCGAGGCGATGCGCGAGGTGCGCGTGGCCCTGCTGGAGGCCGACGTCGCCCTGCCGGTGGTCAAGGACTTCATCGCCTTCGCCAGCGAAAAGGCCAAGGGCGAAGAGGTCATCCGCTCGGTCAAACCCGCCGATCAGGTGGTCAAGATCGTCTATGACGGCCTGATCGAAATGCTGGGCGGCGAGGAGCCGGTCGGCATCAATCTGAACGCCACCCCGCCCGCCGTGATCCTGATGGCCGGCCTGCAGGGCTCGGGCAAGACCACCACCTCGGCCAAGCTGGCGCTGCGCCTGACCCGGTTCGACA
>CAYNDG010000082.1:0-7364 GCA_964395805.1 uncultured Brevundimonas sp. | reverse complement strand
GCAGGCCGGTGGTGCCCGAGGTATAGATGTAGAGCGCGGTCGAACGATTGGTCAGGCCGGCGCGCGCGCTGGGTGTCGGACGGACCGACGAGGCACTGCGCAGCGGGGTGTCCAGGTCGCGCCGGTCGCTGACCTCGTCCTCGTCGGCCAGACCCAGGACCCAGAGCATCAGATTGCGGTCGGTATGGGGGCGGGCATCCTCGACCGCGCGCCAGCACTCGGGATCGGTGATGATCTGGGACGCGCCGGAGATCTCGATACAGTGGCCCAGCGCCGGGCCGGTCAGATTGGTGTTGATCAGGGCGGTGGCGACGCCGACCTTGGAGAGACCGAACCAGGCCGCCAGATATTCGGCGCGGTTCAGCATGACCAGGGCGACCGTGTCGCTGCGCTTGAGATTGCGGCCCCGCGCCCAATGGGCAAAGCGGTTCGCCATACTGTCGAACTCGCGATAGGTCAGGCTGCGATGTTCGTCCTCGATGGCGATGCGGTCGGGATAGCGGTCAACGGCCTCCTCGAGGTCGTCACAAACCAGCACGGTGCTGTCCAGCTCGATCGGCTTGATGCGCGAAAGCAGGCGACGCAGTCCGGCGGCAAACTTCAGATCCCGTCGGATGTTGGCCAGCAAGCCCATGATCGCCCGAACCTCCCTGTGCGGCTGTTTCATCGGTGATGACGGGCCGGACGCGTCAGGTCAACTGCGAGGGGAATCCCCGGCCCCTCACGGGTGCGGTTTGTGCCGGGGCGTGGCGCGCGCGCCCCGGTGACGCGGGGTCAAGCACCGCCCACCCTATTCGTTCGGCGGGAACTCCAGCCGCGAGACATCATAGCCCAGCTCGGCCGCGCGCCGGACGAGGGCCTGCAGCTCGGCGTCCGTCGGGATCTCGCGCGTGTAGATGAACAGCTTTTCGAACGTCGGGTCCGAGGCGATGAACCAGCTGTAGTCATCGGCCCGATCGAGGATCCAGTAGTCCCAGGTGACGAAGCCCGCCACATAGCGGACCCGCAGCCGGGTATTGGTGCCGGGGTCGAGGATTTCGCCCCGCCCGCCGATGGCCTTTTCGCGACCGTCCGGCGTGCCGACCTGGCAGGTGTCGCGCACATCGACGCGGGTCTCACTGACAAGGGTATAGTTGGAGGCCCCGGCCACGCAGCCGTCGGTGATCGCCATGGGCAGGCGACCGACCTCCAGCCACCGGCCGGAGTAGAGGCGCTCGGCATCCACGGGCTTGAGCGGCGCGGGCGCGCGGTACTCGGACGGCGACGGGGCCGTGACACAGCCGGCGGTCGTGAGCAACAGGGCGGACAGGGCCAAGAGGCGGACCGGGGACATGGCGAGGCTCCATTCGGGGGCGATGGTATCCAGATACGGCAACGGTCGCCCGGGGGACGCATCAGCCGAGATCGCGCGGAGGACGGATGCGGCGGAAGCGTCCCTCGACAAAGGCATAGGCGCCGAACGCCATCAGGCCGAGTGCCGTGGCACTCAGCAACCATGGCCCGGCGGGCAAGGTCTCAACGACCTCCAGCGCGCCGCCGAAGCTGGTGATCTCGCCGGCCCGCTCGCGAAAGCCGGCCAGCATGACGAGGCCCGCCAGCGGGAAATAGGCCAGACCGCGGGCGACATAGCCGATGTGGGCCAGAGGCACGACGCGACGGCACAGCGTTTCCGAACAGCGCAGATCGCGACCAAAGTCGGAGCGAACGCCGCGCACCACATTGCCGATCCCCACCGCCAGGATCACCAGCCCGATGCCGATCAGCATGGCCTGCCCGAACGGCAGTTCCATAAGGGCGCGGGCCTTTTCCTGGTTCTCGACGATGTCCTCGGCCGAGGGCCTGGCGTGGACCTCATCGAGGACCTCGAACACGGTCGAGGCGAGCAGGCCATAGACCACACCGCTGACCGCCTGCCCTGCCCGCTTGCCGAGGGCCTTGAGGTCACGGCCCTCATGATCGGCATCGAAGACCGCCTGAAGCACGCGCCACGACACAAAGGCCCAGAGGCCGATCCCGAGGGTCATCAGCCAGACCCGGCCAAAGGGCTGCCGTGCCAGGGTTTCAATGACACCCGTGGATCCCGCCGTCTGACTGGTCAGATCATGGGCCGTCATCATCAGGATCACGCCGATCGACAGATAGACAAAGCCTCGCGCGCCATACCCGAACCGGGCCAACGCCTCGAGCACCACCGGCATCGCGGGCCGCCGCTGCCAGAGCCGGCGGGCCCGACGGACCCATTTATCGGTGCGGAGTTCGGCCCGGCTTGTGTCCATCGCCGACATCAACTCCTGACGCGGCGACAGGCTCCGCCTTGTGACGGCGATATCGAGACCCTAATTGCGAGCGCGGAGACGAGGGGGACGGAATGCAGCCGGTCATTTCTATCGACGGCCTGACCAAGACCTATGGCAGCGGTCATGCGGCGCTGAAGCGGGTCGATCTGGAAATCTACAAGGGCGAGATCTTTGCCCTGCTGGGGCCGAACGGCGCCGGCAAGACCACGCTGATCAGCACCATCTGCGGGATTGTCACGCCCAGCACGGGGACGGTGGTGGTCGACGGCCATGACATCCAGACCCGGTATCGCGGCGCGCGCGAACGGATCGGGCTGGTCCCGCAGGAGCTGACCACCGACGCCTTCGAGACGGTCTGGGCCACGGTGACCTTCAGCCGCGGCCTGTTCGGCAAGGCCCCGAACCCGGCCTTCATCGAGCAGATCCTTCGCGACCTGAGCCTGTGGGACAAGAAGGACGCCAAGCTGATGACGCTGTCCGGCGGCATGAAGCGACGCGTGATGATCGCCAAGGCGCTGAGCCACGAACCCGACATACTGTTCCTCGACGAGCCGACGGCGGGGGTCGACGTCGAGCTCCGCCGCGACATGTGGGGGCTGGTGCGCGGCCTGCGCGAGCGCGGCGTGACCATCATCCTGACCACCCACTACATCGAGGAGGCCGAAGAGATGGCCGACCGGGTGGGTGTGATCCTGAATGGCGAGCTGATCCTGGTCGAGGAAAAAACGGCCCTGATGAAGAAGCTGGGCAAGAAGACCCTGACCCTGAACCTTCAGGACCCGATGCAGGCTGTCCCGCCCGAACTGGCCGAGTGGAAGGTCGAGCTGAAGGCCGACGGCCACGAGCTGGAATATGTGTTCGATGCCGTGCCCTCGCTGCTGCGCGCCGTCAGTGACCTCGGGATCGGCTTCAAGGATCTGAATACGGCCCAGAGCTCGCTGGAGGACATCTTTGTGAGCCTGGTGCACCGCGACCGGCCGGTCGAGGCAAGCCGCGACGTGGGAGGCGTAGCATGACGTTCAATGCCTATGGCGTGTGGGCCATCTATCGCTTCGAGATGGCGCGGGCGTTGCGCACCTTCTGGCAATCGATCGTCACGCCGGTGATCACCACAGCGCTTTATTTCGTCGTGTTCGGATCGGCCATCGGCAGCCGCATGACCGAGATCGACGGCGTGGCCTATGGGGCCTTCATCGTGCCTGGCCTGATCATGCTGAGCCTGTTCACCCAGTCGCTGTTCAACGCCAGTTTCGGCATCTACTTCCCGAAATTCACGGGCACCATCTACGAGATCCTGTCGGCGCCGATTTCGCCGTTCGAGATCGTGCTGGCCTATGTGGGCGCGGCCGCGACCAAGTCGATCGTGCTGGGCCTCGTCATCCTGGCGACCGCCTCGCTGTTCGTCCCCCTGCGGATCGAGCACCCGCTGGCCATGATCGCCTTCCTGCTGCTGATCGCCACCACCTTTTCGCTGTTCGGATTCATCATCGGCATCTGGGCCCAGGGCTTTGAGCAGCTGCAGATGATTCCGATGCTGATCGTGACGCCCCTGACCTTCCTCGGCGGGTCCTTCTATTCGATCGACATGCTGCCTGGCATCTGGCGGACCATCTCGCTGTTCAACCCGGTCGTCTATCTGATCTCGGGCTTCCGCTGGGCCTTCTACGGGGTGGGCGACGTGAGCGTCGGGCTGAGCCTGACCGCGACGCTCGCCTTCTTCTTCATCTGCCTTGCAGTCGTCGGCTGGATGTTCCGTACGGGGTACCGGCTGAAGGCCTGACGATCCCGCCTCAGCCCGGACTTTTCATCGGAATATAGCCCCGTTCGACCATGCGACGGAGGCCTTCATAGGCCTCGGCCAGTTCCTCATAGGCCGCGCGACAGGCGGTCAGTCTGGCGATCTGGTCAGGGGTCGAGGGGGCGCCGGACTCGGACTGGCGCAGGGCCTCGGCCACCCATTTGGCCCGCGCCGTGGCGGCTGTCACGGCCAGACGCTGGAAATGACCGGCGTCGACATTGGCCAGGATCTGGCCCACCACCTCGCGGTTCGCGACATAGGCGGTGTAGTCGATATGCTCCATCAGGCCGCGCAGACGGCGCTGCTCGTGGGGATCGATGTCCTGGGGCTCGAAATGATCCCGTGAGCGCCGATAGCTGGAAGTCTGGATCGTCGACATGGAGCACCTCTCCGGGCGGGTAACCAGAGGGTGCGCCCGATCCGTTAATGGGGGGTTTCAGGCTCACCCTTGCGTTGCAGCGCCTCGCGGACAGCGTCGAAGGTCGACTGGATCTCTCCCGACGGGGCCTTGTCCACCACACTCACCAGCCAGATGGCCAGCCAGCTGAGCATGAAGCCCGGTACGATCTCATAGACGCCGCTGCCCTGCGACAGGGTCTGGCCGTCGGCGAGCACCGGCGCATAGATCCAGACAAGAACGGTGGCCGCTCCCACGATCATGCCGGCCAGCGCGCCGTTGCGGGTCATGCGCTTCCAGGTCAGGGACAGGATCACCAGCGGCCCGAAGGCGGCGCCAAAGCCCGCCCAGGCATTGGACACCAGCCCCAGCACATTGTTGGTCGGGTCCCAGGCGAGGAAGATGGCCGCCAGCGACACGGCCAGCACGGCGAGCCGGCCGATCAGGACCAGTTCCTTCTGGGGCGCATTCCTGCGCAGGAAGATGCCGTAGAAGTCCTCGGTCAGCGAACTGGACGAGACCAGCAGCTGGGACGAGATGGTGCTCATGATCGCCGCCAGGATGGCCGCCAGCAGGAAGCCGGTGATCAGCGGGTCAAACAGGACATCCGACAACAGGATGAAGATGGTCTCGGGGTCGGCGACCTCCAGCCCCGCGCGGGCGGCATAGGCCAGACCGACCAGGCCGGTCGCCAGCGCCCCGATCAGCGTCACCAGCATCCAGCCCATGCCGATGTTGCGCATCGTCGGCACATCCTTCAGCGAGCGCACCGCCATGAAGCGGACGATGATGTGCGGCTGGCCGAAATAGCCGAGGCCCCAGGCCATGGCCGAGATGATGCTGATGGCTGTCGCGCCCTCGAACAGGTTGAGCAGTCCGGGATCGATGCCGCGCACCGTCTCGGTCATCTCACCGACGCCGCCGATGTTCATCAGGGCCACGATGGGCACCAGGATCAAGGCCACGAACATGATGCAGCCCTGGACGAAGTCGGTCAGGCTGACGGCCATGAAGCCGCCGACCATGGTGTAGGCCAGCACCACGCCCGCCGTGATCCAGAGGCCCCAGGCGTAATCGAGGCCGAAAGCGCTCTCGAACAGCTTGCCACCGGCGACGAGGCCCGACGAGGTGTACAGGGTAAAGAAGATGACGATGACCAGCGAGGAGATCACGCGCAACAGGCGCGACTTGTCCATGAAACGCTTGTCGAAATAGTCGGGGATCGTGATCGCGTCACTGGCCATCACCGTGTAGGTGCGCAGGCCTGGCGCCACGATCAGGTAGTTGGCCAGCGCACCGATGAACAGGCCGATGGCGATCCAGGCCGAGGCGAGGCCGGACAGGTACATGGCCCCCGGCAGGCCCAGCAGCATCCAGCCGCTCATGTCCGAGGCCCCGGCCGACAGCGAGGCGACGGCCGGTCCGAGCTTTCGCCCGCCCAGCATGTATCCCGACACGTCCGAGGTGGACTCGCGATACGCGTACAGCCCGATGCCCAGCATCAGGGCGAAATACAGGCCGAGGGTGATCCAGGTTCCGGTTTCCATGGGCCATGGGGTAGCAGCGTTGCCGCAATCGGGTCCACCCCCCGCCACAATTGGTGGCGGAACGGGGGGCTCTGCCACGGGTTAGCCATAGTCAGGGACAAGATTTCTCTGTCCCATCCTTTTGACTGGAGGAATCCATGACCATCCGTCCGAACCGTCCCGTCATCCTGTCGGCCGCCGCCATTGGCGCCCTCGGCCTGTCGCTTGCCGCCTGCGCCGGCATGGGCCCGAGCAACGGCACCTATACCCAGAGGCTCGATACGCTCAGGGCCGATTGCGACGCGCGTGGCGGTATCCTGACCCCGACCGGGGCGCAGAGCGCCTCGCCCGAGCGGGACTATGCCTGCGAGATCCGTGGACTGCCGTCCAGCCGCACGCGCTGACGCCTAGGACCGGAGGCGCCAGCGGGCACCTTCGGGGCCGTCCATGACCTCGACGTTCAGCTCGGTCAGCCGGGCGCGGATGCGGTCTGCCTCGGGCCAGTCCTTGGCGGCCCGGGCGATGGCCCGCTGTTCGATCAGGGCCTCGACCTCGGCCGCCAGGGCGTCGGAGACGCCGCCCTTCAGCCAGTCGGCCGGGTTGGACTGAAGCACACCGAGCAAACCGGCGGCCGCCAAAAGCTGTCCCTTTGCGCGGGCCACCGCCCCCCGGTCGCCCGCCGTCAGCCCCCGCTCGATCTCTCCGGACAGACCGAACAGCACCGCCATCGCCCCCGGGGTGTTGAGATCGTCCTCGATGGCGGCGAGGAACTCGACCGGCGGCTGATCGTCCGTCGCCGTGACGTCGGCAGCACGGGAGAGGGCGCCGTAAAGCCGGTCCAGTGACTTGCGGCTCTGATCCAGCAGGTTCTGCGTCCAGTCCAGCGGCTGGCGATAGTGGGCCGACAGCAGGGCCCAGCGGACCACCTCGCCCGGAATGGCCTGCACCAGATCATGGAGCAGCAGCACATTGCCCAGCGACTTGGACATCTTTTCCGCATCGAGCGTCAGAAAGCCGTTGTGCATCCAGTAGCGGGCATAGTGGTCGTGCGGCCGCTCGCCATGGGCATGGCCGTGGGCGCAGACACCCTGGGCGATCTCGTTCTCGTGGTGGGGGAAGGCCAGGTCGATACCGCCGCCGTGGATGTCGATGGGCAGGCCCAGCACCTGTTCGATCATGGCCGAGCATTCGATGTGCCAGCCGGGACGCCCCGGCCCCCAGGGCGAAGGCCATTCCGGCTCGCCCGGCTTTGACGGCTTCCAGAGGACGAAGTCGTGCGGGTTCTTCTTGTAGGGCGCGACCTCGACGCGGGCCCCCATGATCATGTCGTCCAGATTGCGTCCCGA
>CAYNDG010000081.1:0-7390 GCA_964395805.1 uncultured Brevundimonas sp. | reverse complement strand
GGCGCCGACGTCAGCCGCGAAGGCGTGCAACGTGACCTGCTGCCCCTGATTGAGGGAACGACGGTGGCGACCCGCTATGGGCCTGTGAAATCCGACCATGTGCTGTTCGTGGCCTCGGGCGCCTTCCACGTATCGAAACCCAGCGACCTGTTGCCCGAGCTTCAGGGACGGCTGCCGATCCGGGTCGAGCTGAAGCCCCTGACGCGGGAGGATTTCCGTCGCATCCTGACCGAGCCCGAGGCCAATTTGATCCGGCAAAACCAGGCCCTGCTGGCAACCGAGGGTGTGACCCTGGAGTTCACCGATGACGCCATTGAGGCCATGGCCGACGCCGCCGTGGCAGCCAACAGCGCCATCGAGAATATCGGCGCCCGGCGGCTCATCACCGTGGTCGAGCGGGTGCTGGAAGAGACCAGTTTCAAGGCTGCAGACCTTTCGGGCCAGACCATCCGCTTTGACGCCGGGGCGGTACGCGAGCGGCTGGGCGATCTGACCGGTGACACGGATCTGAGCCGCTACATCCTTTAGGGCCGGGCTCGCCCCCTGTGGCGCAACTGCCGCAGGTGCCCGCCTTGTCGCCCGGGAACGACGCCGATTCAGGGTCCGGTCATCTCATCGTCCTAAAGTCGGCCAGAGTAACTGTCTTGATGCGTCTTTTATAACGGCCTGAAGAAAGCACGGCCCATGACCCGGACACTGCCCGCCCTGATCCGCCGCCTGATGCAGCCCGATGAGCTGGACATGGCCGAGCATTATGAAACGCGCGGCGAACGTCTGGCTGACCTGTGGGTGCATCTGATCGGCCTCGGACTGGCCGGGATCGGCGGGGTTGTCCTGGCCGTCATGTCGTCCTTTTCGGAGGGGGGCGCCGGCCTGATTCTGGCGACCGCTGTCTATGCCCTGTGCCTGATCGCCATGCTGACGGCCTCGACCGTCTACAATCTGACCCATCCGGGGCCGGCACGGCCGCTCCTGAGGCGGCTGGACGAGGCCGCCATCTTCCTGATGATCGCCGGCAGCTATACGCCCTTCACCACCCAGAGGTTCGAAGGGGCGTGGTCGACGGGCTTTACCCTGCTGATCTGGGCGCTGGCGCTGTCGGGCGTCGTCGCCAAACTGGTGCTGCCGCGCCTGTCCGATGCGGTCTGGAGCACGGTCTATGTGATTTTCGGCTGGCTGGCGGTCCTCGCGCTCAAACCCATGCTGGACACGGTTCACCCGGCTGCCCTGACCCTGCTGGTGATCGGCGGTCTGGTCTATACGTCCGGAGTGTTCGTCTTCATCAGTCCCCGCGTGAGGTTCCGGCGGGCCATCTGGCACGGATTCGTGGTCGCCGGTGCCGGTGTCCACTGGGCGGCCGTGCTGGTGGGCGTGGTCCTTGCACCCGGGACCTGAGCCCCGCTCGCGCAAGGCTGGCGTAATGCGACGGCCCGGGCGATAGTGGTCAGGATTTCATGACAAGGACATCAGCGTGACGGATGCCAGGCCCGGCGGCGATACGGTCGTCATCAAGAAATATGCGAACCGGCGGCTCTACAACACCGCCACTTCCTCCTATGTGACGCTCGACGATCTGGCGGCCATGGTCCGCGAAGGGGTCGACTTCGTCGTTTATGACGCCAAGACCAATGACGATCTGACCCGGACCATCCTGACCCAGATCATCTTTGAGGAAGAAAGCCGCGGAGAAGCGCTGCTGCCGGTCCAGTTCCTGCGGCGGCTGATCGGCTTTTACGGGGGCCAGATGCAGGGCGTCCTGCCCAGCTATCTCGAGATGTCCCTCGACACCTTTTCAAAGCAGCAGGAACAGTTCCGAAGCCAGCTGAACCGCGCCTTTGGCACCGGCGCCGGCGCCGGCCTGATGGAAGAGGCCGTGCGGCAGAATATGGCGATGTTCCAGCGCGCCATGACGCTGTTTCCCGGGTTCAACGCCTATGCCCGGCCGGATGCCGATCCGGCGGGGGACGCCTCGGCCGAGCCTGCAGCCACGCCGCCCGCCGGGACGGATCCCACGATCGACGAGATGCGCCGCCAGATGGACGAGATGCGCGCCCGCATCGATCAGCTGGCCGAGAACAGTCGGGCGAAAAAGGGCGGACCGGATCCGTCATGAGCGGACGAATTCCTCCGGTCGGTCCGGCCACACCGGTGACGGGCGCAGTCCCGGACCGGCGCGAGGGCCGACGCCGCGGGGACGAGCGACGTCAGGCCGACCGCCGGGCCGAGGGGCGGGCGCTGGTGCCCCGGGAAACCCCTGCCGGGGGCCCGGACGAAACTGCCGGTCCGGCGGCAGGCCCTGCCGCCGGGCGGCCGGTACCGCCGATCGGGACCGGGGCGTTCGAGGCCCAGATGCTGGGCCAGACCGGGGCGCGCAAGGGACTGAGGGGCGGCCCGCCGGTGCTGGATGCCGCGCGATCCGCCTATCTGGGCAATGAATATTCGGGCGAGAAGGACCGCCGCCCACCCCCGGGCAAGACCGGCAAGACCGAGATCTGACCTCCGGTAACCGTTTCGGCACGGCCCTTGCTGGGCAGTGGCTCCCTGTCCCTTATCGGAGCCCGAGCCATGTCGATGGCCCCCCTGATGTCCTTCTTCGCCCGCACCACCGACATCATGGTCGTGGCCCTGGTGTTCAGCGTCTTCGGCTGATCACACGCCGCCGAAATCGAGGTCCTTGCGGGCCGCGATGATGGTGACGATGAAGCCCGCCAGCACGTCCAGCATGACCATGATGGTGATCAGGAAGAAGGTGGAGGTGGCAAAGGTCGGGATCAGCAGGAACTGAACCAGGCAAACCACGAACAGGATCATCGACAGGGCGTGATTGACGATCGCGACCTTCTGGCTGGAGGTCGACTTCAGCAGCTCGAAGAACAGGAAGATCAGGCCGAGGAACAGGATCATGTCTCCGACGCCGACACTCCAGCGGATACCGGAGGCCATCGGCAGGGAAAAGACGGCCTGGCGGAGAGCGGGGTCAGCCCCGAGCGAGGGATCTCCTCCCAGCATGCCCGTCAGCACGACGACATTGTACAGAAGCCAAGGCACGACGAGCAGCGGTACAGCAATCCACATGGCCTGATCCCTCCGTGTCCGCCCTGCGGACCCTCGCCAGTGATATTGGAGGGGGTTAACCCTTCCGGCAAGCCCGCGCGCTCCTGCCAGGTTTGCGGGGTCCGGGGCGCCGCTCAGAGCTCGGAGATAGCGCCGGGGGTCCGGGCGCGCGATTTCAGCCACATGACGCCCATCAGATCCGAAAAGCTGGCCACCAGCCGCTCCCAATTGGTATATTTGGACTGTCCCGTGTCTCGGGCCCGGTGAGAGATGGGCAGGTAGCGGTTCTGATACCCTTCCCGGATCATCAGGGCCGGCAGATAGCGGTGGATGTGATCAAAGTAGGGGAGCCGCAGAAAGGCCTCGCGCCGAAAGGCCTTGAGCCCGCACCCCGTGTCATCGGCATCGTCGCCCAGCAGGCGCTTGCGGATGCGGTTGGCCCAGCGCGAGGCCCAAAGCTTGGCACCCGTATCCTGACGCCGCTGGCGGACACCGCCGACCAGGGCGACCTCGGGCGGGGCGGCCAGCAGGGCATCGACCAGTTTGGGGGCCTCGGACGGCGGGTTCTGGCCATCGCCGTCCAGCGTCACCACCACCTCACCACGCGCGGCCAGAATGCCGGTGCGCACGGCGCGGCTCTGACCCGCATTGGCCGCGTGCGACAGGACGCGCAGGGCCGGAAACCGGGTCTTCAAGCCCTGCAGAATGGTCAGGGTCTGATCACGGCTGGCATCGTTGACCAGCACCATCTCATAGGCCCGGCCGGAAAAGGCCTCAGCGATTTCGGTGACAAGGGTTTCGACCGCCCCCGCCTCGTCATGCACGGGAACCACTACTGAGATGAGGGGAAGCTCGGCTGTCATGGCCGCTGTCTAGCCCGTTTCGGGGCCCAGGGGGAGAGGCGCGGGCGGGCGCTCACGGTCGCGCGAGACGGCTGACGGGATACGAAACGGCGTGATAGAAGCGTCGCCATGACAGCACTGGATCTCGCCCATCGACTGCGCGGCTGGCGTGGCCTGGCCCTCGCCGCCCTGGTGGCCTTCGTCGCCGGCCTGCCGGGCCTGTTGCTGTTGCCGCCGCTGGATCGCGACGAAAGCCGCTATGCCCAGGCCACCTCCCAGATGCTCGAGAGCGGCGACTACGTCGACATCCGCTTCCAGGACGAGCCGCGCTGGAAGAAGCCGATCGGCATCTACTGGATGCAGGCCGCAACCGTGGCGGCCACCGGCAGCGTCGAATCCCGCAGCATCCTGCCCTACCGCCTGCCGTCCCTGCTGGGCGCCGTGATCGCGGCGGTGGCGTGCGCCTGGGCCGGGGCGACGGTCTTCGGCATGCGCACCGGGGTGCTGGCAGGGGCCATTCTGGGCGCGACCTTCCTGCTGTCCACGGAGGCCGGCATCGCCAAGACCGATGCGGTGCTCATGGCCTGTGTCACGGCCGCCATGGCGGCCCTGATGAGGATCTATCTGGCGGCAAGGAGCGGGACCCCACCCGACCGAAGGCACAAGCTGATCTTCTGGGCGGCGCTGGGTCTTTCGATCCTGGTCAAGGGACCGATCGGGCTGATCGTCATCGTGCCGGCCGCCCTGGCGCTCTCGATCTGGGACCGCGACGTCCGCTGGCTCAGGCCCCTGGGATGGGGATGGGGACTGGCCCTCGTCGCCCTGATCGTCGGACCCTGGGCGCTGGCGATCACGGTGGCGACAGATGGCGGCTTCTGGCGCGAGGCCATTGTCGGCGACCTCGCGCCCAAGGTCGCGGGCGGCCACGAAAGCCACGGGGCACCGCCGGGCCTGTACCTGCTGCTCCTGCCCATCCTGTTCTTCCCCGCCACCCTGCTCCTGCCCGCCTCGATCTCGGCGGCCTGGCAGCGGCGGACCGAGCCCGCCATCCGCTTCCTGATCTGCTGGCTTGTCCCCGCCTGGCTGATCTTTGAGCTGACCCCGACCAAGCTGGCCCATTACACCCTGCCGACCTTCGGGGCGCTGGCCCTGCTGGCTGCGGTGGCCCTGACCCGACCGGTCGGCACCCTGGCGCGCCGTCTGGGGGCCATTCTGGGCCTGATTGCAGCAGGGCTGATCGTGGCGATCACCGTGTATGGCGTGTCCAACTTTGCGACCTCGACCGCCCAGACCTGGGCCGCCATCACCATGGTGTCTGCCGTGGCGGCGGGGGCCGTCGGTGGCTTCCTGCTGTTGAACCGGGCACCGGTGGCGGCGCTTGTGGCCGCGCTCGGGCTGGGCATCCTCAGCCACGCCGCCCTGTCCGGCACAATCCGCCAGCTCCGGCCGCTGGCGATCGCCCCGCAGCTGACCCGGGTTCTGGAGCAGGCCAATCTTCACCCCCGACAGGGGCTGACCCCGGGCCCGGTGGCGATCACCACCTTTCACGAGCCCAGCTTTGTCTTCCTGACCGGCCGGACCACCCAGCTCACCGATGCCGAAGGCGCGGCACGGGCTTTGGCCCAGGGACGCCCCGCCGTTGTCGAGGCGGGCGACGCCGAGGCCTTTGCCCAGGCGGCGGCCCGGATCGGGGTGACCGGTCGCGCAGTCGGAGAAGTCAGGGGACACAACTATTCCACGGGCGACGATGTGAACCTCACCGTCTATGCACCGCCGGGCGCAAACCTGCCCGCCGGGGACGCGCAGTGAGGCGCGCGATACAGATCGTCGAGGTCGGCCCCCGCGACGGCCTGCAGAACGAAAAGGCAGTGCTTGAGCCCGCCGTGCGGGCCGAACTGACCCGACGGCTGGAGGCCGCAGGCGCCCGCCGGATCGAGGCGGTCAGCTTCGTCCATCCGAAATATGTGCCGCAGATGGCCGGGGCCGAGGCGGTCATGGCCGCCCTGCCCCCTGAGCCGGGCCGCAGCCGCATCGGTCTGGTCCTGAACGGCCGGGGCTATGACCGGGCCATCACTACGGCGGTCGATGAGATCAATATTTCAGTGGCCGCCACCGACGGGTTCGGCCTGAAGAATCAGGGGCTGGACCGGGCCGGTCAGCGCGCCATGGTCGAGGCCATCGTCGCCCGCCGCCACAATGCCGAGCCGGGCGATGCGGCCCCCTCTCTGTCGGTGACCCTGTCGTGCGTCTGGGGTTGTCCGTTCGACGGCGAGGTCAGCGTCGATCAGGTCGCCGACATGGTCGGGGCCTATGCCGCCATGGGCATCCGCGAGATCGCCCTGGCCGACACCATCGGCGCCGGAGACCCCTGGGCCGTGACGAAAAAGGTCGAGGCCGCGCGAAAGGCTGCGCCGGACGCCAGCCTGCGCCTGCATTTCCACGACACGCGCAACACGGGCCTGGCCAATGCCCACGCGGGGATCGAGGCCGGGGTCGACATTCTCGATGCCTCGGTCGGCGGCATCGGCGGCTGTCCGTTCGCGCCCGGCGCCACCGGCAATATCGCCACCGAGGACCTGGTCTATATGCTGGAGCGCGCCGGCTTCGATACCGGCTATGACCTCGACGCCCTGATCGAAACCGCCCGCTGGATCGGCGAGAAGATCGGCCGCCCCGCCCCCAGCGCCCTCAGCCGCGCGGGGGGATGGCCGGGGTGAGGTTTGCCTTCCCGTTCTGTTTCAGCTAACAGCGCCCTCCCGAAACCGAGACACCCATGTTCACCAGAACCGCTCCTTCGTACCTGCCCATGGATCTCGACCGCCAGCCGGTCGAGGGCAATGGCGCGTGCGCGGGAGGGCATTGGTGAGCATCGAGGCGTAACGGCTTCGGTTTTTTCCAACCCCTCCTGCTTCCGGCGGAGGGGTTTGTCATATCCAGACAGGCGTCCTCTGACCGGTTCGGGAGAACCAGACAGAAAAGGAGACGTCGGCCATGTCCGGCTATGACGTAATTGACAGCGAGCGGGTGCCGATCAAGGCCTGGACCCGCGGGGTGCCCATCGAGGATGCGGCGCTGCAGCAGCTGAAGAATGTGGCTTCCCTGCCCTTCATCCATAAACATCTGGCGGTGATGCCCGACGTTCACTGGGGCAAGGGCGCGACCGTCGGGTCCGTGATCCCGACCGTGGGGGCCATCATCCCGGCCGCCGTGGGCGTGGACATCGGGTGCGGCATGATGGCGGTGCGGACCTCGATCCGCGCCGAACACCTGCCGGACGACCTGTCGGGCATCCGCTCCGCCATCGAGGCGGCCGTTCCGCACGGCCGTACCGACAACGGCGGGCGCAACGACAAGGGCGCCTGGGCTGGCGAGCCGCCGGCCTCTGCCGTCACCCGCTGGGCGGACCTCAAGGCCGGCTACGACGCGGTGGTCGAGGCCCATCCCAAGGCGGCGCACCCGCGTGGCTTCGGCCACCTGGGCACGCTGGGCACGGG
>CAYNDG010000080.1:6292-7478 GCA_964395805.1 uncultured Brevundimonas sp. | reverse complement strand
CTCGGCGCTCAGCCCATCCCCCCCGCCCGAGCCGCCGGCCGGCCCCGCGACCGCGCGCGTCAGCACCAGCTGTTCGGCCTTGAGCTCCTGGATCAGGCGCCGGACGGCCATGCGGTCGAAGCGGTCGTGCGACGGCACGCCGCCGGCTGCCGCGCGCAGACGGTCGAAATCGAAGGCCGCGCCGACCTGATGGTAGAGGCGCGCCATGGACGGCGCGTCCCAGCCCGCCTCGCGCGCGAGGTCGCCGATGTCGGCGGTGGCGACGGTCGGTCGCAGCAGGGCCACGGACCGGGCGAGGTCGTCCGGAGCGCCGGCCGCGCGGAACTGGTCGATCCGCGCCTGCAGCCGGGCCTGTTCGAAGCGCGACAGCACCTCGCCGCCGTGGGGCTTCAGCGTGTCGGCCACGGGCTGATAGGCGTCGATCAGGCCCTGCACCGTGCTGCCCGCGCGCTGGGCCCGGCGGGTCAACCAGAAGGTCTGGCGCCGCATGACGGTGGCGATCTCGCCATAGAGCGCCGTCTGGGCCTCCGCCGGGATCTTCAGGTCGAGCGCGGACACCGCGTCCCAGGCCTCGTCCAGGCGGAAGATGCGCCGGGCCGCGGCGAAGGCGAGGACCATGGGCCCTGCCTCGGTCTCCGCGCTCTGGCGCAGCCGCAGGGGGAAGGTCGCCCCGCAGGCGTTGACGATGTCGTTGGCAAGGACGGTCGAGATGATCTCGCGCCGCAGCCGGTGGCCGCGCATCTCGGCCTCGAATCCGTGCACCGCCGCCGGGAAATAGTTGACGAGCGTGGCATGGAAGAAGGGATCGTCCGGGGCCCCCGAGGCCACGATCTCGTCGAACAGCTCGATCTTTGAATAGGCCGTCAGCACCGCCAGCTCGGGCCGGGTCAGGGCCGATCCCGTGGCCTTCATCTCCGCCTGCTTCAGGTCGTCGGGCAGGCCCTCGACCTTGCGGTCCAGCCGGCCCTTGGCGCCCAGGGCCAGCATGAACGCCTGCTGGGCGTCCAGCGCGTCCGCGCCCTCGGCCTGCTGCAGCGTCAGCGCCAGGGTCTGGTCGTAGTTGTGCTTGAGCACCTTCAGCCCGACCTCGTCGGTCATGGAGGCGAGCAGGGCGTCGCGGTCGGAAGGCGCCAGCGCCCCCGCGACGACCGCGCCTCCGACGAGGATCTTGATGTTCACCTCATGG
>CAYNDG010000080.1:0-6271 GCA_964395805.1 uncultured Brevundimonas sp. | reverse complement strand
TTGTCGATGGCGTCGGTGTTGATCCATCCGCCACCGTGGCCGCGGCCCGAGAGGGCGAAATGGATCCGTCCCGCCTGGGTCAGGCCCAGGTTGGCGCCTTCGCCCACCACCTTCACCCGCAGCTCGTTGCCGTCGATGCGGAGGGCGTCGTTGGCCTTGTCCCCGGCCTGGGCGTCGGTCTCGTGCGGTGCCTTCACATAGGTGCCGATGCCGCCGAGATAGAGCAGTTCGACCGGGGCCTTCAGGATGGCCCTCATCAGGGACGGCGGGTCCATGGCCTCGTCGTCAACGCCCAGCAGGGCGCGGACTTCGGGCGACAGGGGGATCGACTTGTCGCCGCGGGAGAAGACGCCGCCACCGCGGGAGATTTTCGCGCGGTCGTAGTCCTGCCATGACGACCGCGGCAGCTGGAACATCCGGTTCCGCTCGGCCCAGGAGACGGCGGGGTCGGGATCGGGGTCGAGGAAGATGTCGCGATGGTCGAAGGCGGCGACCAGCTTCGTCGCCTTCGACAGCAGCATGCCGTTGCCGAACACGTCGCCCGACATGTCGCCCACGCCGACCACGGTGAAGGGCTGGTTCTGGATGTCCTTGCCCATCTCGCGGAAGTGGCGCTTGACCGCCTCCCAGGCGCCCCGGGCGGTGATGCCCATGGCCTTGTGATCGTAGCCGACCGATCCGCCGGAGGCGAAGGCGTCGCCC
Organism: uncultured Brevundimonas sp.; assembly: GCA_964395805.1. Taxonomy (GTDB): domain Bacteria; phylum Pseudomonadota; class Alphaproteobacteria; order Caulobacterales; family Caulobacteraceae; genus Brevundimonas. The sequence continues at coordinate 5,569 of CAYNDG010000080.1, read as the reverse complement.
AGCCAGAAGCCGTAGTCCGCCGAAACGCCGTTGGCGATGTCCGAGAAGGTGGCCGTCCCCTTGTCCGCGGCCACGACCAGATAGGGATCGTCCGCGTCCCAGCGCACGACGCGATCCGGCGTCACCACCGATCCGTCGGCAGCGATATTGTCGGTGATGTCGAGCATGCCCGACAGGAAGGTCCTGTAGGCCCGAATGGCTTCGGCCTGCTGGGCGTCCCGATCGCCGCCGGCGCGCACCACCTGGGGCAGGTGCTTCGGATAGAAACAGCCCTTGGAGCCGACCGGGACGATGACGGCATTCTTGACCTGCTGGGCCTTGACCAGACCCAGCACCTCGGTGCGGAAGTCCTCGCGGCGGTCCGACCAGCGCAGGCCGCCGCGCGCCACGGGCCCGAACCGCAGGTGAACACCCTCGATGTGCGGCGCCCAGACAAAGATTTCGCGATAGGGCTTCGGCAGCGGCAGGTCATCCAGCTCGCGCGAGGCGATCTTGATCGAGATGTGGGGCTGCGGACGGCCCTCTGCGTCGAGCACGTAATAGTTGGTCCGCATGGTCGCGCGGACCAGATTGGTCAGGCGCCGGAGCGCCCGGTCGTGGTCCAGGCTCCTGACGGCCTGGAGTTGCCGGTCGAGCCGGGCCGTGAGCTCCGACACGGCGTCGAACCGGCCATCCCCCTCGGCGGCGTCCGGATCGAACTTCAGCCGGAACAGATCGAGGATCCCGCGGGCCACCTCAGGATAGAGGCACAGGGCCTCTTCCTGGACCGACTGACTGGGGTCCATGCCGGTCTGCTGGCGATAGCGGGCGAGGGTGCGGATCAGGGCAGCTTCGCGCCATGAAATCCCGAGCTCGATGACCAGCCGGTTCAGGCCGTCGCTCTCGGTCAACCCCGACCAGACGGCGGCAACGGCAGCCTCGAACGGCGCCTTGACGGCCTCGAAGCTCAGGTGCTCGCCGCGCGGATCCTCCAGAAGGAATTCGTGAATGTGGATCGGCGTGTCGCCCTGGGGCCGGATGGCATGGCCCCACTCCTCGAGCGTCTTCAGGCCCATGTCCGCCAGTACCGGCAGGACATCGGACAGGGGAACCGCGCTGCCGCGGTGATAGAGCTTGAAACGGAACTGCAGGCTGGTGTCGGCGTCGGTCCGGAAGGCGCGCACGGCGATCGGATCGCCGCTGTCCCGCTGGCCCGTGGCGTTCAGCTGGTCAAACCGTTCCAGGTCGGTGACGGCCTCGGTCGCCGAATAGCGGTCCCGATAGGAGGTTCCAAAGGCCTCGGCCCAGCGGCTGCTGAGCGGGCCGACCGCAACATCATCCACGCCGCCGGCGCGCAGGGCGGCCTCGAAGCGATCGGGCCAGCCCCGCCCGGCCTCGGCCACCTCAGCCTCCAGGGCGGCGGGGTCGGGGGTCGGATGTTCGCCCGGGGTGACACCGATGATGTAGTGGATGCGGACCAGCGGGGCATCGGACAGCTGCGGATACCAGGCCGACAGTCGCCCGCCCCAGGCCCCGGCCAGGATCCGGCCGATGCGTTCCCGCACCGAGGCGTGGTAGCGCTCCCGCGGGATGAAGGCGAGGACCGAGACAAACCGGTCAAAGGGGTCCTGCCGGGTGAAGATCCGGATCCGGGGCCGATCGTAGAGGTGCAGGATGCCGAGCGAGATGTCGAGCAGCTCGTCCTCGGTGATCTGGAACAGTTCGTCGCGCGGGTAATTCTCGAGAATATTCTTCAGTCGTTTGTGGCTGTGGCCGCCCCCGGCCTTGCCGGCCCGCAGGAGCGCATTCTCGACCTTGCGTCGGATCAGCGGCACCTGGGAAGCCACCCGGTCATAGGCCTCGGCGGTGAACAGGCCGACGAACCGGGTCTCTCCCGACGGGCGGCCGTCGGGGCCGAACCGTTTGACGCCGACATAGTCCATATAGGCCCGCCGGTGGACGCGTGAGCGGGCATTGGCCTTGGCCACGGTGACCGGGTCAGACAGGTCCAGTTGCCGCTTCATCTGGCGGGTCAGGACGGCCGGCTCATTGGCCCGCCGAAGCACAGTCCGTTCGGGATCGCGCAGAACGCCCAGACCCTCGCCCGACTGGGACAGGGGGGCCTCGGCCTCGTAGCCGCCGTCCCTGGAGCGCGGGTACTCATAGTCGCGGGCGCCAAGGAAGACGAAATGATCGTCGTTCAGCCAGTTCAGGAAGGCGACAGTCTCCTCGACCACCGCCTTGTCGATCCCGGGGGGGTGGGCCAGCAAGTGGTCGACGGAGCGGGCCATCAGCGCATTCATGGCAGCGTGATCCGCTGTCGCCGCGGAGACATCGGACAGGGTGCCCGCCAGACCCTCGCCCAGATGGTCGCGGCGCTCCTGCGGCAGGGGGTCGATGACGACGATGATGATGGACTCGCGAGCCTTGCCCGTCCCTCCGATCCGGTGGCCGCTCGCGTCCCGCTCGACATCGACGATCGGGTGGAACATGGCCCGCACCGAAACACCGGTTTCAGCCAGTTCGCCCATGACGCTGTCAACGAGGAAGGGCCGGTCGTCCTGGACGATCAGGACCCGGTCAAACGCCGTGACGCGGCCGTCGGCCCCGTGCAGGGGCCCCACCTGGATCCGAGCCGGTTCGCCCGACGCGCGGACATCGGCTGTGGTCCAGGCCTCGGCGAGCAGGGCCGCAAGGTCCTCCAGGGCAATATCCGGCGTCTCGTCGGTGTCGTAATCATCAAGGGCCTGGGCCAGCAGGTCCCGGACCATTGCGTCAGGCTTGACCCCGGCGGCCTTTTCGAAGCCCTCGCAGAGGATTGTCAGGGAGGGAGACGAGGCGGAGCTGGCGTCGCGGGACATGCGAATGGGGTCTCGTTGGCGCGGCGCATCGCCGCCGGATCTGTCCTGATGACTAGATCGGCACGCGGCAAAGGGAAAGCCCGGAAACGGTCATGCCTGCGGCGACAAGGGCAAAGGGCCGGGCCCGCCTGCGCGAGCCCGGCCCTGCCGGAAAACCGCGGGGTTTGGCCTAGAAGCGGACGTTCATCCCCAGGCGGAAGCCGTGATAGTTGAAATCACCGTTGCTGCGGGCGATGTCGGTCCCGGCCGTGTTCGGGGGCAGGATGAAGGGGTTGGTCGGACCCGCCGTACCCGGCCCGGCGCGGACGACATAGTCGCCCGCTTCCAGGCTGGTGTAGAGGTATTCGCCCACCAGCGAGAGGTTGGGTGCCAGCCTCCATTCCATGCCGGCCCCGAACTGATAGCCGTCGGCATCGTCCTCCCGGGTCAGCTCGGTAAAGCTGTTGGCGCCGTTGGTGGTGAAGAAGCGGTTCTCGATCTTGCCGTAGGCCACGCCGCCGGTGCCATAGACCAGGACGGGGCCCATGGCGTAGCCCAGCCGGGCCCGAAGGGCGGCCGTGTGCGCCAGATCGCGCGTCATGATGTAGGAGGCCGGGGTGGTGCTGAACGAGGTTACGCTGTCCTTCGCATCCGTTGCGGAGAGCTCACCGACCGCGCCGACCACCCAGTTGCCGAACTGCATGTCATAGCCGAGACGCACACCGGCCTCGACCCCACCGCCATCCCTGGAGCAGCGCTCGCCGGGCGTGGACCCCAGGGCAGCACCTGAGCAGGAGCCCGGGCTGAAGGCGCTGTTCGTGGTGCCGTTGAGAATGACGGTGTCGTCGAACTCGCCGTCAAAATCCCGGTCGAAAACCAGGCTCTCGTTCTTGTCGTCGCGGGTTTCGAGATAGCCGCCGTAGATGCCGATGTAGGGGCCGCTCCAGTCGTTCGGGGCGGACTGGGCCAGGGCGGGTGTGGCCAGACCGGCAGTCAGGATAGCGGCCAGGGCCGCGCCGGTGTGCAGGGAGATTTTCATCCCGTTGTATCCTCTCGTTTGACCGGATGTCCCCACCCGGATGTGATCATGTTTCCCTCCCGGCAGACACAACGGCAGCGAGACAGGGCTGTTCCCGGGTCAGGCGGGGCCGGGGCGAGGTGTGGGACATCGGCAACACAAATGACTAAGGCCGCCGGGCTTTCGCCCGACGGCCTCTGTCTGGGGACGAGCCCGGGAGGGGGAGGGGTCGTCCGCGCGCGCCGCGACCGGGAGGGGGAGGGGAGGCCGCGGCGGTAGTCAGGAGGTGGGCCGCCGACCGTCCGCTTTCAAGCGATCAGGCGCCGGAATCGCCGGGTCCCGCCTGTGGCGCGTTGACGCGGGGGGAGGGCCGTTTGCGTCCCGGGGTTTCATCGGTCTCGGGATAGGGCTCGCCGTCACCGGACATCAGGATGGCCATCCAGCGGCTGCCCTTGAACTCGGCCAGGATGGCCATGGCCAGAACGGCCAGCGGCGTCGACAGGAACATGCCGATCACGCCCCACAACTTGCCCCACAGGGCCAGTGACAGCAGCACCACGATCGGGTCGATATTCTGGTTGTCGCCCTGCATGCGCGGCTGGATCCAGTTACCAACGATGAACAGCACGGCCTGCAGGCCGATCAGCAGGATCAGGGCCGGCCAGTAGCTTTCGAACTGGACCAGGGCGAACATCGGCGGAGCGAGGCCCGCGATCGCGCCGCCCAGGATCGGAATGAAGCCGACGACGAAGATGACGAAGGTCCAGAACTCGGCGTTCTGCAGTCCGACCGCGCGCATCAAGGCCCAGGCGACGGCGCAGATCATGATCCCGGTCACCGCCTGGACCCAGAGATAACCCTCGACCCCCGAGCGGATCCGCTGAAAGACGGCGCGGGCCTCGTGCCGGGTTTCGCGCACCGGAAACATGCCGACGATCTTCCGCTGGAAGCCGGCCTGGGCCGCGATCAGAAAACCGAGATAGACAAGGACGAAGAAGGCGCCGCTGGCGACGTTCTGAACCTGAAATGCGGCCTGGGTCAGATAGCTGCCCATATCGACGCGGCTCAACAGATCCATGGCGGTCGGTGGTGTCTGGACACCGACGAGGGCGGCCAGATCCCGGATAATCTGGTCGATTCGCGGGCCAATTCTGGTCGAGACGCCCGACGCCTCACCCAGAAAGCCTGTCGCCCCGTTCACGATGATGGCGATCGAGGCGAAGAAGCCGAGGATCACGAGCACCAGCGCCGCCACCCCCGCCATCCGGTCGTTCAGGAGGGTGTTGTCGGCCACGAACCGCTTGATGCCGTCGATCATGATCAGCAGGAAGATGGCCATGGCCAGCGGGGTCAGGATGTCCCGCAGCCAATAGAGCGCCGCGCCGCCCGCGACGGCGGCCAGCAGCACCAGCGCATTGCGCGATACGGTCGAGGTCGGCAGCGCAAGTGCGGTCTTCATGAGCCGGTTGTCCGGCTTCCGGGCGTTCCCGTCAATCGCGGTCTGGTCTATGTCTCGTGACAGACATTGCGGGGGTAAGCATGGGCATGACGGACGGGCTGTTTCTGGGGTGGACCGAGGATGACGGGGAGGCCCATGCCCGGCACCTGCGGTTTGACCGGGCCAATCGCCACGGCGTGGTGGCGGGCGCGACCGGGACCGGAAAGACCGTGACGCTGCAGATCCTCGCCCAGGGCTTCTCCGATGCGGGTGTCCCGGTGTTCTGCGCCGATG
>CAYNDG010000079.1:0-7486 GCA_964395805.1 uncultured Brevundimonas sp. | reverse complement strand
AGGCGGCCGCACGGTTGGAGCAGGGGTCGTTTCGAAGATCACGGAGTAATCGTCGAAACGTGCCCCGTCCGCGACAAGCGCGGACGGCTGGCGGCGCCGGCGTCGTGTCGAAGATCACCGAGTAATCAGCCCCACAGGCTGAAAGACAGAACGGCCCCCGGAGCGATCCGGGGGCCGTTTTGCTGGGGCCCTGCGTCGCACCCGGTCGCCCCGCTCGCTCCCGGCGCGAGAAGCGCGGTTAAGGTGCCTCCGCATCGGTGCACACGCTTGTTCTCCCCCTGAACCCTGACAGTCTGGCGGCGTTAAGGATCGGGAAACCATGCGCCGCTCGCTTCACATCGGTATCTTCATCGGCACCCTGCTGGGCATGTCGGCCTGCGCCGCTGCCGGGCCGCATGACGGCAGCGTGGCCGGGCCCTACGGTTCGGTCGACGCCGGACGCGGGCGTTAAGCCGAAGGAATTCGTGGCGCACGGGGGAAAACCCCCTTATCATCTGCTGTGCGGCAGTCGCAGATCGCGCCGCGTCATGGTTCCCGCCCCCCTAAATGTTACCCATCGCCATTGTCGTCGTTCTGCTGCTGATCGTGCTGAACGGCCTTTTCGCCATGACCGAACTGGCGGTCGTAACGTCCCGCAAGTCCAAGCTGCAGAGCCGGGCCGAGCGGGGGGATCGCGGCGCCCGTTCGGCGCTGAACCTGTCGGAAGATCCCACCCATTTCCTGTCGGCGGTGCAGGTCGGGATCACCCTGATCGGCATTCTCGCGGGGGCCTATGGCCAGGCGGCGATAGCCGGTGACCTGAACGAGATTCTCGAGGCGGCCTTTCCGGCGCTGAATGCCTATACCGAGATCTTCTCGACGATGGTGGTGGTCATCTGCATCACCTATGTCTCGCTGATCGTCGGCGAGCTGGTGCCCAAGCGGCTGGCCCTGATCTTCCCCGAGAGTATCGCGGCCAAGATGGCGGCGCCGATCTCGACGGTCGCCATTGTCCTGCATCCGTTCGTGCTGCTGCTGACGGCCTCCACCTCGGGCATTCTCAAGATCATGGGCGTCAAGGACCGCGACGGGTCTGACGTCACCCAGGAAGAGGTCGAGTCGATGATTGCCGAGGGCACGGCCTCCGGCCTGATCGAGCCCGAGGAACAGGAGATGATCGAGGAGATCCTGCGCCTCGGGGACCGGCCGATCCGCGTGGCCATGACCCCGCGCCATGAGGTCTTCTGGATCGCGCTGGACGAGGAGGAAGCGGCCCTGCGTGCGGAGATCCGCACCTGTCCCTATTCCCGCATCGTGGTGGCGCGGGCCAGCGACGTCGATAATCCGCTGGGCGTGGTGCACAAGAAGGACCTGCTGGACAGCCTGCTCGACAATGGCGAGTTCAATGTCGAGAAGCTGGTCCAGGAGCCCGCCTTCATCCCCCAGTCTACCTCGGTGCTGAAGGCGCTGGGGATCATGAAGGCGAGCAAGGTCCATATGGCCTTCCTGGTCGATGAGTACGGCGCCTTCGAAGGGGTGGTGACGGTCACCGACCTGCTGGAGATGATCGCCGGAGACTTTGACGAGGGCCACGACGAGGAAGAGGCCTATATCCGCCGCCGCGAGGACGGCAGCTGGCTGGTCGACGGCCAGGCCGATATCGAGGAACTGGCCGACACGCTGGGCGAGGATTTCGGCGAGGTCGACGGCTTCCACACTGTCGCCGGCCTGATTCTGCACCAGTTGTCGCGGGTGCCCGACGAGGGCGAGGTCCTGCAGGTCGGCCGCTTCGAGGTCGAGGTCATCGACATGGACGACCGGCGGATCGACAAACTGCTGTTCCGTGCCGTGATCGCGCCGGACGCCCCCGCCGCGGCGCCGGACCGCGACTGACGGCGGCGGTCCGACCCGGCATTCCGCTCCGTTTGCCGATGAATGCCCGCTTGAAATGCCGGGCGCGGTGGGGCATACGCCCCTTCTGGTCAAGACCGCGCGCCGATGGGTCCGCCCACGGCGCGTTGTTCATTGTCCGGGCCACAGGAGTGTAGCTCAGCTGGTAGAGCATCGGTCTCCAAAACCGAGGGCCGGGGGTTCGAGTCCCTCCACTCCTGCCATTTCCCCTGTTGCCATCGCCTGGGAATGCCCATGTGGGAGGCAACAGCCCTAGAGTTTTGAAGAGACAGCAGATGGCCAAGGCGAAAACACCGGGTGGACGTCGGTCGGCGGGGGGCAAGGGCCCGGTCGCCGCCCAGACCGTTTCGGTCGATGCTCCGGCGCCGAAAAAGCGGACCTCGCCGGTCCAGTTCTTCTCCCAGGTCCAGGCCGAGGGACGCAAGATCGTATGGCCCAGCCGCAAGGAGACCTGGATCACCTCGGTGATGGTGTTCATCATGGTGCTGCTGGCCGCTGCCTTCTTCTTCGTGGTCGATTTCGGCCTGAGCGCGATCTCGCAGCGCATTCTCGCCATCGGCTCCTGAGGATATCGACATGACCGACGCCGCACCGGCCGCCGCGCCCGCCAACCCCCGCCACAAGTGGTATATCGTCCACGCCTATTCCAACTTCGAAAAGAAGGTGAAGCAGCACCTTGAGGACCAGGCACGTCAGCAGGGGCTGAGCGACTATTTCTCGGAAATCCTGGTGCCGGCCGAAGAGGTCGTCGAGGTCCGTCGCGGCCGCAAGGTGAACTCGGAACGCAAATTCATGCCCGGCTATGTGCTGGTCAAGATGGAGCTGACCGACGAGGCCTATCACCTGGTCAAGAACACGCCCAAGGTTACCGGCTTCCTCGGCGCCCAGGGCGGCACCAAGCCGCTGCCGGTCTCGGAGCGTGAGATCCAGAACATCATCGGCACCTCGGAAGAGGGCGTCGAACGGCCCAAGCCCCGCATCCATTTCGACATCGGCGAGACGGTCAAGGTCGTCGACGGCCCGTTCGCCAGCTTCGACGGACAGGTCGAGAGCGTCGACGAGGACAATGCCCGCCTGCGCGTCGCCGTCTCCATCTTCGGCCGTCCCACCCCGGTCGACCTGGAATACAACCAGGTGGAAAAGGTCGCGGGCTAGGCTTCGTTACGGGCCCTGCTTTCGAACGACCGTTTTCGGTGATACCCCTTTCGCATGAGGGGGCTGTTGGCACTGGCCAGTGTGGGGGTCGCGATCCTGTTGCAGGTCGCGCCAGCGCTCGCCCAAGACATTCCGCCGGATCAAACCCTGCCCGAGACCCGCGTCGATGATATCGTCGTCGACGGCCGTCCGATCGAGGTGATGGCCGAGGAATTCGTCACAACCATCTCCGCCCCGCCGCGCAGGCGGGGACTGGCCCGCTGGAGCGGGACTGTCTGCATCGGCGTGGTCAATTTCCGCAATGATGTCGCCCACCAGATCATAGATCGCATTTCGGAAGTGGCCGAAAGCCTCGACATTCGGTTGGGAGAACCCGGCTGCAAGCCCAATCTGGTCATCGCAGGCACGGACGATGCCAATGCCCTGGCGCGGGAAATGGTCCGCCGCTATCGCCGTCCGTTCTTTCGATACGGCTATACGCGGTCGAACCGCGGCAGCGGTGCCCTGGCCGCCTTCCAGACGGCCGACGCTCCGGTCCGCTGGTGGCACATGAGCCTGCCGATCAACACCATCGACGGCTCGCCCGCCATTCGCTTGCCGGGTCAAGGCTACTGGGTGTCTCCGTGCGCGGGGTCGAGATTGGGCTCCTGCGACGCCATCACCGACCATCTGACACGGCTGATTATCATCGTCGATATCGACCGGGTGGCGGGCACCACCGTAAACGAGCTGGCCGACTATCTGACACTGATTGCGCTGGCCCAGATCGAGCCGGACGCCGACTACAGCGCCTTTGACACGGTGCTGAATCTGTTCGATCCGGACCTGGAGGTTACGGGCCTGACCGACTGGGACCTGATCTATCTGTCCGCCCTCTATTCCGGTGAGGACGAACGCCTCGACCCCCGCGAACAGGCCGCCCGCATGGTGCCCGCCCTGAGGGAGCGGGAAGGGGACTGACCCATTTGCCAATCGGCGCCGCGTCCGCTATACGCGCGCCTCGCTCTGATCAGGGCGGTGCGGGCTTGCTCGCACAAATCCGTGGGAGGCCGCCATGCCGCACCACGGCTCATCCGCAGGGATTGATTTCCCCGCTTCATAGGAGAGACCAATGGCCAAGAAGATTCTCGGCTACATCAAGCTGCAGGTGCCCGCGGGCTCCGCCACGCCGTCGCCCCCGATCGGGCCGGCGCTCGGTCAGCGCGGCGTCAACATCATGGGCTTCTGCAAGGAGTTCAACGCGCGCACCGAGAAGGAAGCCAAGGGCACCCCGCTTCCGACCGTCATCACCGTCTACCAGGACAAGAGCTTCACCTTCATCACCAAGACGCCCCCGGCGACCTGGTATCTGAAGGAAGCGGCCAAGCTGAAGTCGGGCGCCAAGGCGACCGGCCGCGAGACCGTCGGCAAGATCACCCGCACCCAGCTGCGCGAGATCGCCGAAAAGAAGATGAAGGACCTGAACGCCAACGACATCGAGGCTGCGGCCAAGATCATCGAAGGTTCTGCCCGCGCGATGGGCCTCAACGTGGTGGAGGCCTAAGCCATGACCAAGCAAACCAAGCGCATCAAGGCCTGGACCGGCGACCGCACGAACGCCCTGCCGTTCGACGAAGCCATCAAACTGGTCAAGGACAACGCCAGGGCCAAGTTCGACGAGTCGATCGAGATCGCCGTCAACCTGGGCGTCGACCCGCGTCACGCTGACCAGCAGGTCCGCGGCGTGGTCAACCTGCCCTCGGGCACCGGCCGCGACGTTCGCGTCGCCGTCTTCGCCAAGGACGCAAAGGCTGATGAAGCCCGCGCCGCCGGTGCCGAGCACGTCGGCGCCGAGGATCTGTACGAGAAGATCAACGGCGGCTTCATGGACTTTGACCGCGTGATCGCCTCGCCCGACATGATGGCCCTGGTCGGTCGTCTGGGTAAGGTGCTGGGCCCGCGCGGCCTGATGCCGAACCCCAAGGTCGGCACCGTGACCCCGAACGTCGCCCAGGCCGTCAAGGACGCCAAGGGCGGTGCGGTCGAGTTCCGCGTCGAGAAGGCGGGCATCGTCCACGCCGGCATCGGCAAGGCCTCGTTCGCCCAGGACGCCCTGGAAGCCAACGTCAAGGCGATGGTCGACGCCCTGGTCCGCGCCCGTCCGTCGGGCGCCAAGGGCACCTACGTCAAGCAGATCAGCCTGTCCTCGACCATGGGACCGGGCGTCAAGGTCGACCCGGCCTCGCTGGGCGCCTGATTTTCTGGCACGAATGCGTGGAAAAAGGCGGTCCCCCGGGGCCGCCTTTTTTCATGCCGCAGGGTCAGGATGGATACCTTGGCCGTCCCGGGACGTTCAGACCGGACACGGGCCGAGGACATCCATGAAATTCTTCAAGCGCCATGCCGAAACGAGCGGCTCCGACTGGTCGCCGGGCAGACTCGCGTTTGCCGCCTTTGCGCTCGTGGGAACATTCTTCGCCTTCCAGCTGCTGATTGGCTTGTCTCATCTGTGGGTGATGATGTTCGGAGCCGTCGTTATCGCGGTCATCATTCGCGCCGTGGCGGACCCCCTCATCCGGATCACGGGTTTGCCGGAGACGCCCGTCGTCGTTGCATCAATCCTGTTGATCGTCGGCGCGATTGCTCTGGCCCTGACCCTGTTCGGTGCGGAGATTGCCAATCAGGGTGCGGGTCTGGTCGCGCGCATCCCACTGGGCTGGGACCGGATCCAGCAGCTTGTCGAGGATCAACCGTACGCGGTGGAGATTCGGGACGCGACCGCACAGCTCGGGGCCCATGCGGGCCGGGCTATCGGCTGGGCACAGACGTTCGCGGTCGGCGTCGCGGCGGCCCTGACCGGCCTGTTGCTCGTCAGCGTGGCGGGGATTTACCTGGCCCTTGCTCCGGCCAAGGCGCGGGACGGGTTGGTCGCTCTGGTGCCCCTCGAGAGGCGCGATCGGGCCCGGTACGTCCTCGACACCATCGGGCGGGCCCTGAAGGGCTGGCTGAAGGGACAGATCATCGCCATGATCTCGGTCGGGCTGGCGTCCGGCATCGGCCTGTGGGCCATCGGAGTTCCGTCGCCCGTGGCCCTCGGCGTGCTGACGGGTCTTTTGAACTTCGTGCCGATTGTCGGACCGATCCTGGCCACGGTCCCCGCGGTCCTGATGGCGGCAACGGTGGGCTGGGAGCAGGCGGCCCTGACCCTTCTGCTCTATTTCGTGGTCCAGCAGGTCGAGAGCATCCTGCTGGTGCCGCTGGTCCAGAAGAACGTCGCGAGCCTGCCGGTCATTGTGACCATCTTTTCCGTGGTGGCTTTCGGCTCCTTGCTCGGTCCGCTGGGCGTGATCCTTTCGGGTCCCCTCGCACTGACGATCTTTGTGCTGGTGATCATGGTCTATCGGCAGGACGTTCTGGGCGACCGGACGATGCGGGCACCGGGCGAGACCCGCTGAGGGCGCGGCGGCGATCCCCTGCTGTTTTCTTCCTCGCCGTGTCGCGGGTGCACTTGCCGGTTGTGACAAATGCCGAAACCCTGTGCGCCGCTTGTGGAGGATTTCATGCGTATTCTGTCGGTACTGGCCCTCTGTCTGGGCCTGCTCGTGGCGGCGCCGGCAATGGCGCAGGACAATGACGCCGCGCGGCGGCTGCAACTGGCCGAGCAGTATGTGGAACTGTCCCTCGGCGACAATATCGCCAAGCTGGTCGGTGGCCTGATCGAGGAAGAGCTGGCGGTATCTCCTGATCTCAGCGACCGGGAACGCCAGTGGATGCGGACCAATATGCCGCCCATGATCCTGGACGCCATCGACCGCATGGCCAGGGATATCGCGCCGATCTACGCCGAGATCTTCACGGTTCAGGAACTGGAGGCCCTGGTCGCCTTCTACGGCACCCCGCTGGGCCAGTCGGTGGCCACCAAGGAGTTTCAGCTGGGAGCCCGGATCGACGAGCTGCTCGGGGGCGCCATGATTCAGTTCTTCGAGTCCTTCGAGGCCAAATACTGCGCCGAGTTCGATTGCCAACCTCTCATGGCGGTCGTGCCTTCCGCCAAATAGCGGCCGGCGCTTGAGTTATGCGGCGGGCCTGTGTATACGGCGCGCCTTGATCGGGCTCCCGGGCCCGATCTGCCTGTCCGAGAACTTCGGGGCGAAGGGGTCACCTTTGCCATAAACGTCAGGGAGCCCCCTGGCACCGTGGGGAGATGGGGATGCAGACGTCGCCTTCCCGGCCTGCGCACGCGCGGCTGGTATGGCCTCAGAGCTTCCTTCGGACATTACGACCGGCACAGACGCCTCGCGGCGACGCGAACGCGTATGGGCCATCTCGTCGTCGGGAATAAGCCCGGCGATGAACCTCAAGACTGGAGACCGCAATGGACCGCGCACAAAAGGCCGAGTCGATCGAGACGCTGAAGGGCGTGTTCGCCGACGCCGGCGCCGTGGTCGTGACCCACAACCTG
>CAYNDG010000078.1:0-7542 GCA_964395805.1 uncultured Brevundimonas sp. | reverse complement strand
CTGGCCTGGGGCTTTGCGCCCTGGACCGGCGGTCCGATCACCTACATCGACCAGTACGGCCTGAAGGCCTTCGTCGAGCAGGCCGATGCCTATGCCACCAGATACGGCGACCGCTTCAGCCCGCCGCAGCTGCTGCGCGACATGGCCGCCAGGGGCGAGACCTTCTACGGCAAGTTCAGCGGTCAGAAGGTGGCCGCCTGATCCGGACAGCCGGATGGTTCAATCCCTGAGCCGTCCGGCGTCCTTCAGGGCCGCGATCACTCGATCGGCGGCGGCATCGATCGCCTGCCGGTCGGTGCGGATGTGCAGTTCCGGTGCCTCGGGCGCCTCATACGGACTGTCGATGCCGGTGAAGTTCGCCAGCTCGCCGGCCCGCGCCTTCTTGTAGAGGCCCTTGACGTCGCGCGCCTCGACAACCTCGAGCGGGGCATCGACGAACACCTCCATGAACTCGCCCTCGACCATCAGGCCGCGGGCCATCTGACGCTCGGCCGCAAACGGCGAGATCAGCGACACCAGCACGATCAGGCCGGCATCCGCCATCATCCGCGCGGTCTCGGCCGCCCGGCGGATGTTCTCGACCCGGTCGGCGTCGGTAAAGCCCAGATCGCGGCTGAGGCCGTGGCGCAGATTGTCGCCGTCGATCAGATAGGCATGGTGGCCCAGGGCGGTCAGCCGCGCCTCGACCGCATTGGCCAGCGTCGACTTGCCGGCGCCGGACAGGCCGGTCAGCCACAGCACGGCAGGCTTCTGCCCCTTCAGCCGCGCGCGCGTCTCGCGGTCGACGTTCAGCGCCTGCCTGTGGATGTTGTGCGCCCGGCGGAGGGCAAAGCGGATCATGCCGGCGCCGACGGTCTCAAGGCTCTGCCGGTCGATCAGGATGAAACCGCCGAATTCGGGGCTCTCCTCATAGGGGGCAAAGGCGATCTCGCGTCCCAGCGTCAGATGCACCAGACCGATGTCGTTCATCGACAGGGTCCGCGCGGCCAGCGGCGCCAGGGTCTGCACATCGACCCGGTGGCGGATGTCGCTGATCTGGGCCGGCACGGTGCGTGTGCCCAGCTTCAGGTCATAGATGCGGCCGGGCAAAAGCGGGTCCTCGCCCATCCACACCAGATGCGCCTCGAACTGGTCGGCGACCTCCAGCGGCGCATCGGCGACGGTCAGCACATCCCCGCGCGCGATGTCCAGCTCGGTGTCCAGCCGGATCATGATCGACCGACCCGGCAGGCCTTCGGCGACCGGTCCGTCGCCGTCCATGACCGCCTCGACCGTCGCCGTCCGGCCAGACGGAAGCACGCGCAGGCCCTGACCGGCCCGCACTGTTCCCGAGACCACCCGCCCGCTATAGGCCCGGCCCCCTTCGGGTAGGCGCACGACACCCTGTACCGCCATCCGGAACGGGGCATCGGCGTCACGCCCACGCACGGGCAGGCGTTCCAGCGCCTCCAGCAGGGTCGGCCCCTGATACCAGGGCATCAGCGTGCCGCGCCCGACCACCTGATCCCCGGTCCGGCCGCTGACCGGAATGGCGATGACGGTCTCTATGCCCAGCTCACGGGCGAAGGGGGTGAAGGCCTCGGCAATAAGCCGGAACACCGTTTCGTCGCCGCCGACCCGGTCCATCTTGGTCACCGCCAGAATGACCGTCTTCATGCCCAGCAGGGCAACCAGATGGCTGTGCCGCCGGGTCTGGGGCAGCAGCCCCTTTTCCGCATCGACCAGAATGACGGCGACATCGGCGTTCGAGGCTCCGGTCACCATATTGCGGGTGAACTGCTCGTGGCCCGGGGCGTCGATGGCCAGAAACGCCCGTCGCGGGGTGGCGAACGGGCGATAGGCCACATCGATGGTGATGCCCTGTTCGCGCTCGGCCATCAGCCCGTCGATCAGGGCGGCGTGGTCGGGCTCACCCTCCGGTGTCAGCGGCAGGGCGCGGTCGGTCGGCAGGGCCCCGGCATCGTGCAGCAGCCGCCCCAGCAGGGTCGACTTGCCGTCGTCGACCGATCCGCACGTGATGAAGGCCAGCCGGCCACGGGTTGCTGGCGGGGCCATCAGAAATAGCCCTCCTGCTTCTTGCGCTCCATCGACCCGGCCTGATCGACATCGATCAGCCGGCCCTGACGCTCCGACACGCGCGAGGCGCGCATCTCGGCGATGACCTGCTCCAGGGTCTCGGCCTCGCTCTCGATGGCCCCGCTGAGGGGATAGCAGCCCAGGGTGCGGAACCGGACCCTGGTCATGCGCGGCGCTTCGCCGGGCTCAAGCCGCATGCGATCATCATCGACCACGATCAGCCGCCCCTGACGCTCCACCACCGGCCGTTCCCGCGCGAAATACAGCGGCACCACCGGAATGTCCTCCAGCGCGACATAGTCCCAGACGTCCGTCTCGGTCCAGTTGGACAGGGGGAAGACCCGCACCGACTGTCCGGGCTTCAGCCTTGCATTATAGAGTGACCACAACTCGGGCCGCTGGGCGCGGGGGTCCCAGGCATGGCCCGCCCCCCGGATCGAGAAGACGCGCTCCTTGGACCGGCTGGCCTCCTCGTCGCGGCGCGCCCCGCCGATGGCGGCATCAAAGCCGTGGGCGTCCAGCGCCTGCTTCAGCCCCTGCGTCTTCCACATGTCGGTATGAACGGCCGAGCCATGATCGAACGGATTGATCCCCCGTGCCTCGGCTTCGGGGTTCCTGTGCACGATCAGCTTGAGGCCGCTTTCCGCCGCCATCCGGTCGCGCAGGGCGTACATCTCACGAAACTTCCAGCCGGTATCGACATGCAACATCGGCCAGGGCGCGGGTGCCGGATGAAAGGCCTTGCGCGCCAGATGCAGCAGCACCGCCGAGTCCTTGCCGATCGAATACAGCAGCACCGGCCGTTCGCACTGGGCCGCCACCTCGCGCAGGATGTGGATGCTCTCGGACTCGAGATCGCGCAGGGCGGCGAGGCGGTCGGGCAAGGGTGGGGACAGGTCAGCCACGGTCATGGTTGTCACGTTGCAGACACGCATCGGTGAAACAAGCCCTGCTTGCGCGGGCGCCCTGTTCAAGGCTGCGCGGTCGGGCTATCGGGGCGGCGACAGTTCGCGAAACACCGGAAGGAATACGGCATGCGCGTGGCAATGATCGGTACGGGATATGTGGGCCTGGTGTCCGGAGCCTGCTTTGCCGACTTCGGCCATGTGGTCACCTGTGTCGACAAGGACGCGTCCAAGATCGAGCGGCTGGAACAGGGCATCATGCCCATCTATGAGCCCGGTCTCGACACCCTGGTGGCCAAGAATGTCGAGGAAGGCCGTCTGTTCTTTGCCATCGACGGAGCCGAGGCCATCCGTCAGGCCGACGCCGTCTTCATCGCCGTGGGCACGCCCTCGCGCCGCGGCGACGGCCATGCGGACCTCAGCTATGTCTATGCGGCCGCCGAGGAAATCGCCGACCTGATCGATGGCTTTACGGTGGTGGTCACCAAGTCGACCGTGCCGGTCGGCACCGGTGACGAGATCGAACGCATCATCCGCGAGCGCCGTCCGGACGCGGAATTCGCCGTTGTCTCCAACCCCGAATTCCTGCGCGAGGGCGCCGCTATCGGCGACTTCAAACGCCCCGACCGTGTCGTGGTCGGCACCGATGACGAGCGGGCCCGCAAGGTGATGAGCGAACTCTATCGTCCGCTGAACCTCAATGAATCGCCGCTGCTGTTCGTGGGCCGTCGCACGTCCGAGCTGATCAAATATGCGGCCAATGCCTTCCTGGCCATGAAGATCACCTTCATCAACGAGATCGCCGATCTGTGCGAGGCCGTGGGTGCCGATGTCCAGCAGGTCGCGCGCGGTATTGGTCTGGACAACCGCATCGGCTCGAAATTCCTGCACGCCGGCCCGGGCTATGGCGGCTCCTGCTTCCCCAAGGACACGCTCGCTCTCGTGCGCACCGCTGTGGATGCCGGCAGCCCCGTGCGGCTGGTCGAGACCACGGTCGAGGTCAATGACGCCCGCAAGAAGGGCATGGCCGGCCGCGTCGAAAAGGCGCTGGACGGCGACCTGTCGGGCAAGACGGTCGCGGTGCTGGGCCTGACCTTCAAGCCCAATACCGATGACATGCGCGACTCGCCCTCGCTGGACTTGGTGCCGGCCCTGATTGCCGCCGGCGCGAAGGTCCAGGCCTTCGACCCCGAGGGCATGCATGAGGCCCGCGCCCTGCTGGACGGGGTCGACTTCCGCGAGGGGCCCTATGATGCGGTCAGGGACGCCGATGCCGTGGTCATCGTGACGGAATGGGATCCCTTCCGGGCGCTGGATCTGGACCGGCTGAAGTCGCTGGTGAAGCAGCCGGTCATCGTCGATCTGCGCAACATCTATCGTCCCGAAGACATGCGGGCCCGAGGCTTCCGCTACACCTCGATCGGTCGCGCCTGATCAGCGGGTTGAGGCGGGAATAAGGACGTCGGCGCGGGCCCCGGCCTGACGGGCGTCGTCCATCAGGATCGCCCGTCCCACGCTGATGACGAGGCTGGCGGAAACGACGGCCGCGACCAGGCCGATCGAAATCAGCCTTGCGCCTTCCAGCCATTCCCGATGTTCCGGACCCACGGACATCCCCCGATTCACCCTGTTGAAGCCAAAGCACAGGCGACGGGGGAGTCGCAAGCCTTGCCGAACGGGAGTCGCCAAAAAAGGCGGGCCCCTTCCGGGACCCGCCTTCATCGGGCGATGGTTCGCCGTGATCAGCCGCGGAACGGACGGATCAGGATTTCCACGCGACGGTTCTGGGCGCGGCCCTGCGTCGTGTCGTTCGAGGCGACGGGCTCGCGCGAGCTGCGACCTTCGATGAACAGGCGCTCGGGCATCACGCCATTGCGGATCAGGGCGTTGGCCACCGACAGGGCGCGCTGCTCGGACAGCGGCTGGTTGATCCTGTCGCCGCCGGTCGAGTCGGTGTGACCGATGATGTCCACGGTGCTGCGGTCGTATTGCTGCAGAACGGTGGCAACGTCGGCGAGCACGGCGTTGAACTGCGGGTCGATGTTGGACTGGTTGGTGGCGAAGGTCACATCCGACGGCATGCGCAGGACCAGGTTATCGCCCTGGCGAACCACGCCGACGCCGGTGCCGGACAGTTGCTCCTCCATGGCTCGCTGCTGGCGGTCCATGTACTGGCCGACGGCCGCCCCGGCCAGGGCGCCGACGCCGGCGCCGATCAGGGCGTTCTTGCGGCCCTGTTCACCGTCCGAGGTGTTGGTCAGATAGCCCAGCACGGCACCGCCGAGGGCGCCGGCAATGACACCCGTTCCGGTGTTGTTGCGGCGGGGCTGCGAGCTGTAGGGGTCCACGGTGGTGCAGGCGGCGGCCCCCAGAAGGGTGGCGATGGCCGCGCCGGTCATCAGAATCTTGGTGCGCATGTGTCTCGTCCTGTGATTTGGGCGTCAGGCCCGGTTAACGCGAGGCTTACGGTGAAGGTTCCAATCTGTATCGCATATGAACGGCGCTGCCATCCGTTTGCCATTTCGGGGTGTCAGGGCGTATCAGCCTGATGCCTGATCCACTGTCTGAACGGACGCTGCCGTGACTGCCGACCCTGTCTCCCCCTCGACCGATCTGTCCGCCCGCGGGATCACGCCCGTGTCCATGTCGCTCTACGACCGCGACTTCCAGGCCTTTGCCGATGCCCTGGGGGAATCGTTCGAACGCTACGGCTTTGCCGTGATCGCTGATCATGGGCTGGACCAGTCGGTGATCGACGCCGCCCTGAACGACGCCAAGGCCTTCTTCGCCCTGCCTGAGGATGTGAAGCGCGCCTATCACCTGCCGGGCACGGGCGGGGCGCGCGGCCTGACCCCCTTCGGCGTCGAGGCGGCCAAAGGCGCTGCGGCGGTCGACCTCAAGGAGTTCTGGCACGTCGGTCGCGAGCTGCCCGAGGGCCATCCCTACCGGAAATATATGCGGGACAATCTGTGGCCGACCGAGGTCGAGGGCTTCCGCGACCATCTGTATGGCCTGTTCGGGGCCATGGATGCGCTGGGGGCCCGCATCCTGCGCGCCATCGCCCGGCATCTGGGTCTGGGCGACAGCTATTTCGAGGACAAGGTCCAGCTAGGCAACAGCATCCTGCGCCTGCTGCACTATCCGCCGGTGACAGGCGAGCCCGCCGGGGTCCGCGCCGGCGCGCATGAGGACATCAATGTCATCACCCTGCTGCTGGGCGCCGAGGAAGCCGGCCTGCAGCTCAAGGAGAAGGACGGCAGCTGGCTGGACATTGCGCCGCCGCCGGGGGCCCTGGTGGTCAACATCGGCGACATGCTGCAGCGGCTGACCAACCATGTCCTGCCGTCGACCAGCCACCGGGTGATCAATCCGTCACCCGAGCGCAGCCGGTTCGCCCGCTATTCCATGCCCTTCTTCCTGCACTTCAATCCGGACTTCGTGATCGAGACCCTGCCGTCGACCATCACGCCCGAAAATCCGGACCGCTATGCTGGCAAGTCGATCATGGCCGAGGACTTCCTGACCGAACGCCTGAAGGAAATCCGTCTGATCTGACGGGCCTCAATAGCCCCGGAAGGTGTCACACGCCGCCGGGTCGCCGGTCTCATAGCCGCGCCGCAGCCAGGTGACCCGCTGCTCGGGCGCTCCGTGGGTAAGGCGGTCGGGCGACACCCGGCCGCCCCCGCGCTGCTGCAGGGCGTCGTCGCCGATGGCCGCCGCCGTCTTCAGCCCTTCTTCCAGATCGCCCGGTCGCAGCGCCACTTCACCGCCCGACAGGCGCGCGGCATTGGCCGCCCAGACCCCGGCATAGCAGTCGGCCTGAAGCTCCAGCGCCACCGAAAAGCGGTTGGCCTCGGCCTGGCTGGTCGCGCGGGCCTGTGCCCGCCGCACATCGTCGGACGCCCCTGTCAGCGTCTGGACGTGGTGGCCAAACTCATGGGCGATGACATAGGCCTTGGCGAAGTCGGCGCCCGAGGCCCCCAGTTGGGTCTGCATCTGCTGCCAGAAGCCCAGGTCCAGATAGACGGTCTGGTCGGCGGGGCAATAGAACGGCCCCATCGCCGACTGGCCATAGCCGCAGCCCGTGCCCGTGCCGACCTCGTACAGCACCACCGTGGGCGGGCGGTATCCCATCAGCAGGTCCGACCAGACCGCATTCACATTGCCGCCGATCACATCCACGAACAGGCCGGCATCGTCCTCGGGCGTGCCGCGCTGGCCCTCAGCCTGCGATCCCGCCGCGCCGAGCTGGGTCGCCAGCTGGGTCGTGGTTTCGGGCGGAATGCCAAAGACCAGATAGCCGATCGCCGCCAGCACCATGACGCCCAGCCCGCCACCGGCGATGCCGCCCGCGCCCATGCCGCGCCGGTCCTGAATTCCGCCGCCGCCGCGTTGTCCGCCTCTCCAGCGCATGATGCCCTCCCGCTCTGCCGTTCCAGCCTATGCCGAACGCGGGTCGCGAGAAAGGGATGCCGCGAGGCCGGGGCTCAGTCGTCGCCGTCCAGCCAGCGGTCGATCCCGCCGGTGCGGGCCACGGCCTCCTCGCGGCGGGCGCGGGCCT
>CAYNDG010000077.1:6299-7625 GCA_964395805.1 uncultured Brevundimonas sp. | reverse complement strand
CCCTCACCCCTTGCGGAAAAAGGCGTGGATGCGTTCGGCGGTCTGCTGGCTGATGCCGTCCACCTTGGCCAGATCCACCACCTCGGCCCGCGACACCCCCCTGGCCGAACCGAAGGCCTGCAGCAGGGCCTTCTTCCGCCCCGGGCCGATGCCCTCGATCTGGTCCAGCGGATTCTTCTTGATGTCCATCGACCGGCGGGTGGCATGGGCGCCATTGGCGAACCGGTGGGCCTCGTCGCGGAGCCGTTGCAGGTAATAGAGAGCCGGTGACTTCTGCGGCAGCATGAAGGGCGGCTTGCCCGGCATGAAGAAGCGCTCGCGCCCGGCGTCGCGGTCCGGGCCCTTGGCCACGCCGACCACGGTCACATCGTCGATCTCCAGCTCGCCCAGTACACGCACGGCTTCGGCCAGCTGGCCGGCGCCGCCGTCGATCAGGATCAGGTCGGGCCATTCGGCCGCCTGGCCGGCCTCCTCGTCCCTGACCAGACGGGCAAAGCGGCGGGTCAGGACCTCGCGCATCATGCCGTAGTCGTCGCCGGGGCTCAGCTCCTCGCTGCGGATATTGAATTTGCGGTACTGGTTCTTCCGATAGCCTTCGGGTCCGGCCACGATCATGCCGCCCACCGGGTTCGAGCCCGAGATGTGGGCATTGTCATAGACCTCGATCCGCTCGGGCCGGGCCTCCAGCCCGAAGGCCTCGGTGACCGCCTCTAGGATCTTGCCCTGGGCCGAGGTCTCGGCCAGCCGCCGGCCCAGCGCCTCGCGCGCATTGGTGGTGGCGTGGTCGACCAGGCTCAGCTTGTCGCCGCGCTTCGGAATGGCGATTTCAACCTTGTGCCCGACCTTGAGGCTGAAGGCCTCCTGCAACAGCTCCAGCTCCAGCGGGCGAAGGTTGGTCAGGATCAGGCGCGGGACCGGCTTGTCCTCATAGAATTGGGCCAGAAAGGCCGACAGGATTTCCGTGTCGCTGTCGCTCCGGTCGATCCGCGGGAAATAGGCTCGCCCGCCCCAGTTCTGGCCCGCGCGATAGAAGAACACCTGCACACAGGCCTGCCCGGCGTCGGTGTGCAGGGCGAACACATCGGCCTCGGACACCCCGCCCGCCAGCCGCGAATATTCCATCGAAATGGCGGTCAGGGCCCGGATGCGGTCGCGCAGCCGCGCCGCCCGCTCATAATCCATGGCCTCGGACGCCGCCTGCATGTCGCGCGACAGCCGCCCGACCACGGCATCCGACTTGCCGTTCAGAAACGCCGCCGCCTCGCCCACCAGCCGGTTGTAGTCCTCCAGCGAGATCAGGCCGGTGCACGGCGCCGAACAGCGCTT
>CAYNDG010000077.1:0-6289 GCA_964395805.1 uncultured Brevundimonas sp. | reverse complement strand
CTGGTGCAGCATGCAGGGCCGGGTGCGCCCCTCATAGACACTGTCCGAGCACGACCGCAGCAGGAAGGCCTTCTGCAACGTCGTCAGGGTCCGGTTGACCGCCCAGGTCGAGGCGAACGGCCCGTAATAGTCGCCCTTGATGGTGCGCCCGCCCCGGTGCTTGCGGATCTGGGGCGCGGGGTGGTCGCGCCGGATCATCAGCTGGGAAAAGCTCTTGTCGTCGCGCAGCAGCACATTGTAGCGCGGCTTCAGCGACTTGATGTAGGTCGCCTCCAGCACCAGCTGCATCGACCGCGTCTGGTTGACCATCAGGGCCGTGCGCTGGCTGTGCACCCGCCCCTGCGCATACTGCAGCACGCGCTTCTTCAGCGACTTGGCCTTGCCGACATACAGGCACGACCCGTCCTCGCCATACATGCGATAGACGCCCGGCTTGTCGGGCGCGCGCCGGGCCTCGTCGCGGATCAGCTCCGCGCCGACCAGGGGCGGCTTTTCTGTCGAGGAATCAGGGGGCAGGGCGGTCATCCGCCCCAATATAGGATCACCCGCGCCGGACCAGAACCACGCCGCCGATCACCATCAGGATACCGGCCACCCGCATGATGTTCATCGGCTGCTTCGGCACGCCCATGGCCCCGAAATGGTCGAGGATCAGGCTGATCAGCAGCTGCCCGGCCACCATCAGGGTGATGGTCACCGCCACGCCCAGCCGCGGCACGGCCCAGGCGGCAGCCACGACAAACACCGAGCCATACAGCCCGCCGACCCATACCCACCAGGGCAGGGCCCGCGTCGCCGCCATATCGGGCCGCGACTGCAGCATCAGCGCCAGCATCCCCAGCGCCACCGTCCCGACCGCGAACGAGATGAAGGCCGCATTGACCGGCGAGGCCACGGCCTCGGCCAGCCGCGCATTGGTCGGCGCCTGAAGGGCGGTGGCCCCTCCCGCCAGAACGACGGCCAGCATGGCAAGCAGTGCAGGGTTCATCCGCGCTGGCTAGCACCGGGCGGTGCGAATGGGAACGCCGCCCCTACCACAGCGGGTCAGCCGGTGTGCCGTTCAGATATTCTCTCACCCGCGCGCGGCTGCCCCGGCTGAGGGCGTCGGGCAGGGCGTCGGGGGCAAACCAGCCCACCTCGGCGATCTCGCCGTGCTGGCTGGCGGGGCCGGTCGTGAAGTCGCGGACCAGATAGACGGCCACGTGGTCGCCCCGGAAATGGGCCTCGTTCGAATGGATCGACAGCAGGGTGGCGGGCCCGGTCAGGGTCAGGCCGGTTTCCTCGCGCATCTCGCGCACCAGGGCGTCGTGCAGGCTCTCGCCGCGATCGACGCCGCCGCCGGGCAGCCACCAGTCGGGCAGATAGGTGTGCCGGACCAGCAGGATGCGCCCCTCTCCATCCACCGTCAGACCGCGCACGCCCAGCGTCATGCCGCGCGTCATCCGGGCAAGGGCGTGAAAGGCCGGGCGGGTGAAGGGCTCGATACGTTCACGCCAGTTGCGGGTCGGGGACGGGGCCATGCGGCTTGATGGCCCGACCCGCGCCCCTTGAACAGAGGCCGGGCGCGCTTTAAGGCCAGAACCAGATTTCCGACGGGAGAATTCCATGACCGCGCTCGCCATCATCTTCGGCTTTGTCATCGTTCTGGGCGCGCTGAACGTGTTCGAGTTCGGCCGGGTTGACTGACACCCGACGGGGCCCGCCTGACATGCCCGGGGCTGTTCTGGTCACCGGCGGCGCCAAACGCATCGGGCGCGCCATTGTGCTGGCGCTGGCCGGGGCCGGCCATGACGTGGCCATCCACTGTCGATCGTCGAAAGACGCCGCCGAAGCCCTGGCCGGAGAGGTCCGCGCGCTGGGCCGCCGCGCCGTGGTCGTCACCGCCGACCTGTCGCAGGAAGATCAGGTCCGCCGTCTGGTGCCGGAAGCCAGCGCCGCGCTGGGCCCCCTGACCGGCCTCGTGAACAATGCCTCGGCCTTTGAGGATGATCGCGTGGGCGATCTGTCGCGCGCCCTGTGGGACACGCATATGGAGACCAATCTGCGTGCGCCTGTGGTGCTGGCCGAAGCCTTGGCCGGTCAGGTGCCGGAGGGCGGCGGCTGGATCGTCAACCTGCTGGACCAGCGGGTAAAGAAGCCCGACCCCCGGTTCTTCTCCTATGCCCTGTCGCGGGCCGGCCTGTGGTGGGCGACGCGCACCCTGGCCCAGGCGCTGGCGCCGCGCGTGCGGGTCAATGGCGTGGGCCCCGGCCCGACCCTCGCCTCGGTGCACCAGAGCGAGGCCGACTTTCTGGCCGAGGTTGAGGGTACGCCCTTGCAGCGCGCCAACCGGCCGGAAGAGATCGCCGACGCCGTTCTGTGGCTGGCGCGGGCGCCCGGCGTGACCGGCCAGATGATCGCCGTCGACTCGGGCCAGCACCTGGCCTGGCGCACCCCCGATATCGAAGAGGATTGATCCATGGCTGACGGCCTGTGTCACGAGGGGCTGACGGTGTTCGTGCGCGACCTGGTGGTCGAGGCGGGGATCGGCGTGCACGCCCATGAGCAGGGCCGCCTCCAGACCCTGGTGATCAATGTCGCCCTGCGGCTTGCGCCCGGCCCGGTCGAGGCGCTGGACGACACCCTGAACTATGAGGATGTCGCCCGCCTGTCGCGCGAGCTGGTGGCCGAGGGCCATGTCGGCCTGGTCGAGACCTTCGCCCAGCGTCTGGGCCGGCGGCTGATGGCCGACCCGGTGGTTCAGGGGGTGACGGTGCGCATCGGCAAGCCCGGCTGTCTGGCCGATGCGGCCGAGGCCGGCTGCGAGATCACCCTGTCGCGCGGCTGACAGTGGTTGCGCGGCGGCGCGCGCCCCGGCATTGTCGCCCACGAAGCGTGAGGAGCCCGATGGCCGAACCCGGCGATCCCGACCTGTTCAAGGACCAGCCCGCCCCCCGGCCCGAGGTCGACCCGGATGCCGAAGTGGGATTCTGCTCGCCCGACGCCCTCGCCGGCCGCCCGCGCACCGCGCCGTCGGCGCCCGAACCTGAGCCCGAAGCCGGGCCCGAACCTCAGCCTGAGGCCGTGCCGGCCGCCGATCCGCCGCCGGCGCCGCCGGTCGCGCCTCCGCCCTCTGTGGCATCCAGCCCTCCGGTCCGGCGTGACGAAACCGCTGAAACCCCGCCTGAACCCGAGGGGATGATGGGCCTCTATACCGTCTATGCCCTGATCCTGTTTTCTGTCCCGACCTTTGGCGTGTCGGCGATCATCGGCCTGCTGGCGGTGATGATGCGCGATGGCCCGACCCAGGCGCTCGCCGCCAGCCACCATGTCTTCCAGGTCCGGACCCTGTGGACGGCCGCGGTCGTGGCCGTGCTGGGAGTGATCCTGATCGTGGTCAACGCCGGTGTGTTCGTGCTGTTCGTGCTGGTCGTATGGGTGCTGGTACGGGGCGCCTGGGGCAGCTGGATGCTCAAGTCGCGGCGCGCCATCCCTGATCCCCGCACCTGGTGGATCTGACCCGGGGCCCGGGCTTGAAAGCCTGCCTTAGCCATCCCAGATAGGGGTTCACGGGATCCGCCGCTTACGGGGGTCCGCACTCAGGGTCGCTTTCAGGAGGGCCGTATGACCACGCGTACCGTTCTGTTCGACAGCCCGTTTCTGCTGGGCTTTGATCACACCCGCAGCCTGATCGACCGGGCGGCGCGGGCGGCCTCCGAGGCCTATCCTCCCTATAATGTCGAGCAGCGGGGCGATGCGGCGGTCCGGATCACCCTGGCCGTGGCCGGGTTTTCGCCGGACGATCTGTCGATCACGCTTGAAGGTCGCCAGTTGACCATTTCCGGCAAGCGCGAGGGCGCGGAAAAGGGCGGCGACAGTGCCTATCTGCATCGCGGCATTGCGGCCCGCGGCTTCCTTCGGACCTTCGTCCTGGCTGATGGCCTGGAGGTCGAGGAGGCGTCGCTGGAACACGGCCTGCTGCACGTGGATCTTCTGCGGCCCGAGCAGGTCGCCCAGACCCGCCGCATTCCCATCACGACCCGCTGACAGGCGGGTCCCGCCTCCGATCCTTGCGGAGCCACTTCGCCGGGTCAGGCGTTGACCCTGCACATCCCCCTTTCAGGAGCCCTATCCAGGTGACGACGACCGACGACATGACAGACAAGGCCTTTGCCGATCTGGGCGCGCCCGATCTGGTCTATGTCCGCGCCGTGGCCGCGTCCGAAATCATGGACGAGGTGGCCGGCGCGACCGACCCGGATCAACCGCCGATCCGGCTGGACCCGCGCCAGACCCTGTATGCCGTGCACAGCGCCGACGGCGAGCGGCTGGCCGTGCTGGCGGACCGGGAAAGCGCCTTCGCCGCCGCCGTGGCTCACGAGCTGGAGCCCGTCTCGGTCCACTAGGGCGATCAGGCGGCCGTGGATTCCAGGCGCCGCACCAGAAGGGCTTGGATGGCGTCCCGGCTGTCCGCTGCCCTCAGGCGCTGACGCAGGTCCGGCGACCGAAGGGCCCGGGAGGCCGCCGCGAGGGCCCGCAGATGTCCGGCGCCGTCGCTCTCGGGCGCGAACAGCCCGAGGATCAGGTCAACCGGCCGGTCATCGACCGCGTCAAAGGCAACCGGCGTGTCCAGCCGGATCAGAACGGCGAACAGCCGGTCGATGTCCTTCAGCTTGGCATGGGGCACGGCAACACCCGAGCCGATACCGGTCGACCCCAGGGCTTCCCGCTCCATGAGGGCATCCATCAGGGGGGTCGAATCCGCCCGCCCCAGAACCTGGGCCGCAGCATCCGCCACAGCCTGGAGGGCCTGACGTCTGGACGAGACACTTCCGCGCAGGACGATGCCGTCCCTGGCGACCAGATCTCCGATTTCCATACTCATCCCCGAAACTACGCAACTGTGGGCCAGAGGGTCGTTGCCCTCTAGGCCCGACTTGCGGCCCCTTAAAGGCCTTATACCGACGAACCGTTTACCGAACCGTGTCCGTTCCGTGAACTTGTCCGGCGGGGGTCCACCCAGCCGATATTGCCATCGGGCCGGCGATAGACCACGGCCACGCCACCGTGGGCCGCATTCTTGAACACCACGACCGGATAGCCGCTCATGTCCAGCTCCAGCACCGCCTGGCCGACGGTCAGGGTGCGCAGTTCGGATTCGGTCTCGGCGATCACCAGACCGGCCGGTGCCTCTCCGTCCGGCTTGCCGACATCGGCGAAGGCGTCGTCATCGGCGTCGTCCAGATTGCGGAAGACGGTCATACGGGCCACCTCGGCGGCGGCCATCTCCTGCTTCTCGGGCGACAGGCCCTTCGGCCCGGCGTGGTGGTCCTTCAGGCGTCGCTTGTAGCGCCGGACCCGCTTTTCCAGTTTTTCGAGCGAGTCCGAAAACGCTGCGTGGGCGTCCATCCCATGGCCGGTGGTGACCAGACTCTGGCCCGAGGCCAGCCGGACCCAGCAGTCCACCCTGAACCCCGGCCCGTCCTTGGACACCACAACCTCGGCATCCTGTCCGCCGCGTTCAAAGTATTTGCCGACCCCCTCATTGAGTTCCAGGGAGATGCGCGAGCCTAACGCTTCGCCGACATCCACGTGCTTACCGCTGACTTGGACTTGCATGAAAGACAGAACGCGACCGAAGCCGTGCGGTGTCAACGGGCTTCACATTTTTGTGGTCGCCGGACCGGCCGCCGTTAACCGGTTTTCAGCCGCCGCCGGCGCTCGACGGACGATGGAATTCTCAAGGCTTCCCGATATTTGGCCACCGTCCGGCGGGCGATATCGATGCCGGCCTGATTCAGCAATTCGACGATCCGGTCATCGGACAAAACGTCGCCGTCGCGCGCCTCGTGGTCGATCATCGACTTGATCCGGTGACGGACGGCTTCGGCCGAGTGGCTCGACTGGCCGTCGACCGACTGGATCGCCGAGGTGAAGAAGAATTTCAGCTCGAACACCCCGCGCGGCGTGGCCATATATTTGTTCGAGGTGACGCGGCTGACGGTCGATTCGTGCATACCGATGGCATCGGCCACGGTCTTCAGGTTCAGCGGCCTCAGGAATTCGACGCCAAAGGCCAGGAAGGCGTCCTGCTGGCGGATAATCTCGGACGACACCTTGAGGATGGTTTTCGCTCGCTGGTCCAGCGACTTGACCAGCCAGTTGGCCTGGGCCGCACAGTCGGCGACGAAGGTCTTTTCCGTATCCGACCGGGCGCCGGCCGAGACCACGCCGTGATAGCGCTTGTCGACCAGAAGCCGGGGCAGGGTGTCGGCGTTCAGCTCGATCCGCCAGCCGCCGGCCGGGTCGG
>CAYNDG010000076.1:206-7810 GCA_964395805.1 uncultured Brevundimonas sp. | reverse complement strand
GACAGCCCGCCCTTCATCATCAGCTCGCCGGTGAAGATGAACAGGGGAATGGCCAACAGCGCCACCGAGGCCATGTCGGACCCCATCTGCTGGAACACCACGATCGGCGGCAGGGCCAGATACAGTACCGTCGCCAGCGTCGCCCCTCAGACAGAAGGCGACCGGCACCCCCAGTCTCAGCTGCAGGGCCAGAACCCCGAACAGGATGATGAATTCCATGCTCAGTCCTCCCGAACCGGCTTGGGCGCACCGGTAAACAGGCGCTCCAGGGCAAAGATCAGGATCAGCACACCACCCAGCGCCAGACCCAGGAATTTCAGGCCGGAGGGCAGGGGGGCTCCGGCCAGTGGCACGGTCCAGTCATCCAGCATCAGATAGCCGCCCATGGTCGCCAGCCCCAGTCCGGTCGCTGCCGCGATCAGCCGTGACAGGGACGCCAGCCCCGACCGGATCGGTCCGGGCATGGCATGGGCGAGGGTCTGAAAGGCGAAATGGGTCTCGTAGCGGACCCCCACGGCAGCGCCGAACATGACGGCCACGCTCATCAGGATCAGCGCCACCGGCTCGGTCCAGCCGGGTGAGTCGTTCAGCACATAGCGGGCAAACACCTGCCAGGCCTGGACCAGGGCCATGGCCAGCAGGGCGGCGCCGGCCAGTCCCAGCACGATCCGGGACAGATGGTCCAGCAACCCCCGACGTGGCGCTTCAGATGATGTCATCGGTTCCTCCCCGGAGCCCATGGAAATCGGGCCGTTCAGCCGGCCGCTATGATCTGTTCGTAGAGGGATGCCAGTCCGGCCCCCGCTGTGTATTTGGCGTTCACCGGCTCGACCGCGCGGGCAAAGGCCGCCCGATCGACATCATTGACCAGGGTGCCTGCGGCGATCACCGCAGCCCGGGCATCGGCCTCGCGCTTGTCCCATTCGACCCGCATCAGCGGCACAGAGCGCCGCGCCACATCGCGCACCAGATCGCGGTCGGCGGGGCTCAGCGCATCCATCGACGCCTTGGAAATCAGCAGGGCGTCGGGCGAATACAGGTGCCGGGTGTCGCTCCAGTAGCGGGCCACCTCATACTGGCGGCTGGACTGATAGCTGGGCCAGTTGTTCTCGGCCCCGTCGATCAGATGAGTCTGCAGCGACGAGAACACCGCCCCGAAGGTCAGCGGCGTCGGATTGGCGCCCATGGCCCGCACTGTATCGAGGAAGATATCCGACTGGGGCGCGCGGATTTTCAGCCCCTTCATGTCGGCGGGCTCATACACCGGACGCCGCACATTGTAGACGCTGCGCGGCGCGGCATCGTAATAGGCCAGACCCACCAGCCCCCGGCCCTCGAACACGTTCAGCAGCTGCGTGCCGATGTCGCCGTCGACCACGGCCCGCATGTGTTCGACCGAGCGGAACACATAGGGCAGGCACAGCAGGCTGGTCTCGGGAAAGGCATTGTTCAGGGCCGCGGCCGCAACCCGGCAGATGTCGATCGCCTGATAGCGCGCCAGACCGATGGAATCGTCCTCATTGCCCAGCTGGCCGGACGGAAAGGACCGGATGCCCAGCCGCCCGTCGGTCAGCCGGCCCAGCTCCTCGCCCATCCATTTGACGGCGTGAACGGTCGGATAGTCGGCCGGGTGCACATCGGCAGCATGCAGCAGGCGCGGCCCGCCATTGCCTGTTCCGGCTCCGGTGCCACAGGCCGACAGGGCGGCGGCGCCGGCCCCGATCAGTCCTGTGCCGAGAATACGTCTGCGGGTGGGGGTCATGGGGTTCCTCCCTCGGCGCGGATCGCCCGACAGGCGATGATACCATGCGGGCCAAAGTCGGCTTCGGCCGTCTGGCCGACAGCGATGCGGTGCACCCCGGTGGCCGCTCCCGTTGAAATCCACTGACCCGCCTGGGGACGCAGGCCCCGCTGCGACAGGACGTTCAGCAGAAAGGCCAGGGAGTCGAACGGCCCTCCGGGGATGGAGGCCGCGCCGCCCGAGCCGACGGTTTCCCCGTCGATCCGCAGGGAACAGGTCAGCTCCGACAGGGCATCGGCCCGACCGGCCCAGTCCAGATGGATCTCGCTGCCGACGATCAGCCCGGCATTGTTGCCAAAGTCCGAGGCCGTCACGGCAGGCCCGTGGTCATTGATACCGGGAAAGGGGCTTCCGGCGATCTCGACGCCGACGCGCACCTGGCTGACCAGCCGCGTCGCGTCCTCGGCCGTCCAGCCGGACCGCAAGGCAGGCGTCTCGGCCATGAGCAGCAGATACTCCGCCTCGACCGCGCCGAATCCGCCCTCGATCAAGGGGAACTCGGTGACCCCGCCAGCCGGGTGGACACTGGCGGCAAAGATCGGACCGGCCAGTCGGCCCGCCCCGAACCGGGCATCCAGAGGCGGCGGAATCCGGCCCAGCTTCCAGCCGGCGATCGCGTCCGGCACCAGGGCAATGGCGGCGTCCTGGATGACATAGGCCGCTTCCAGACTGTCGGGGGGCGTGCCCGGATAGGCCGGCAGCGCACGGCCTGACCGGCGCGCGTCGACAAAGGCACGCGCGATGTTCCGACCTTCGTCGGACAGGACCGCCGCGCGGGGCAGGGCATGGGCCGTCATGACGTCGACTCAGGCGAGGGACGCATACAAGCTACTGAAATTGCAAGGGACAGGCGCACGCGTCCTCCGTTTTTCTTTTGACATTGCGCAGGAAGGAAACCGGTGTCAATTTGAATCGAGACAAAGGGCGTCACAGCGGGTCAAGGCTCGTGGCAAGATGGCGACCGAACCGGGAAGGAAGCCGATGAACCGTCGACACACTCTGATCTCCGCCTGTCTGGGCCTGTTCGCCGCGCTGGCCTTCAGCCTCGCAACGCCCGTGCCCGCCCGGGCCCAGTCCGGCCCGCTGGCCTTCCCGGGCGCGCTGGGCTGGGCCTCGGCCACCCCCGGCGGGCGGGGCGGACAGATCATCCGCGTCACCAATCTGAACAACGAGGGGCCCGGCTCCCTCCGCGCGGCGATCGAGGCCGACGGCCCCCGCATCGTGGTGTTCGAGGTCGGCGGCGTCATCGACCTCGAGATGAAAACCCTGCGCCTGCGCAACCCCTTCATCACCATCGCCGGCCAGACCGCGCCCTCGCCCGGCATCACCCTGATCCGGGGTGGCATGGACATCAGCGCCCACGACGTGATCGTCCAGCACATCCGCATCCGCCCCGGCTCGGCCGATCAGGGCTGGATGAGTGGCTGGGACGAGGACGGCATCGCCACCGTCGGGGCGTACAATGTCATCATCGACCACTGCAGCCTGACCTGGGCGACCGATGAGAACCTGTCGGCCTCCGGGCCCCGCTTCACCGGCTCGACGCCCGAGGAATGGCGCCGTGGCACCAGCCACAACATCACTTTTTCGAACAACATCATCGGCGAGAGCCTGGCCTATTCGACCCACTCCAAGGGCGAGCATTCCAAGGGCTCGCTGATCCACGACAACGTCACCGGCCTGCTGATCATCGGCAACCTCTATGCCCACAACTATGAGCGCAGCCCCCTGTTCAAGGGCGGGGTGCACGGCGTCATCGTCAACAATCTGATCTACAATCCCGGGCCGCGCGCCATCCACTACAATCTGGCGCCCGAAGAATGGGGCAGTGTCCCGTTCGAGGTCGGCAAGATGACGGCCATCGGCAATGTGCTGCGCGCCGGTCCGTCGACCCCGACCGATCGTCTGGCCTTCCTGATGATCGGCGGAGCCGGTGACCTCGAATACTATGGCCGGGACAATATCGCCGTCGATCAGGTCGGCGAGCCGATCCGCATGTTCGGTCGCTATACGACCAGCCCCGCCCGCATCATCGAGGTGCCCCGCCCGCCGGTCTGGTGGGAGGGCCTGACGCCCATTCCAGCCGTCGATGTCCAGCGCGCGGTGCTGTCCACTGCGGGCGCCCGTCCGTGGGACCGTGACATGCGCGATGTCCTGATCATCGCCGAGGTGGCCGAGGGCCGGGGCGAGATCATCGACCATGAGCGCCAGGTCGGCGGCTATCCGACGGTCGGCGAACCGACCCGCAAGGCCTTCAACCCCGACGACTGGAATCTGCACGACATGACGCCCAGGCGCGACGACGTGCTGGATCGGCCCGCCAACCGCCGGGGGACCTGACCGCCTGAACACCGGTATGCAGGCCGGGGCGAATTGGCCTATCACGGACGCATTACCTCAGCAGGACTTCTGGCGTGGCGGATAACAGGCGGACCGGCGGCAAGCCCGTAACGATCAACGACGTCGCGCGTCTGGCCGGGGTGTCGAAGAAGACCGTCTCGCGGGTCATCAACAACTCGCCCCTGCTCAGGGCCGAGACGCGCGAAAAGGTGCAAAAGGTCATCGCCGACTCCGGCTTTGCCCCCGATCCGCAGGCGCGCGGGCTCGCCTTCCGCCGGTCGTTCCTGGTCGGGATGATCTACGACAACCCCAGCCCCAACTATGTGGTCAATATGCAGCAGGGGGTGCTCGACGCCGTGCGCGGCTCGGGGCTGGAGCTGGTGGTCCACCCCTGCAACCGCGCCAGTGACACCTTCCTGTCCGATGTGCGCGGCTTCATCGTCCGACAGAAACTGTTCGGCGTGGTCATGCCGCCTTCTGTGTCCGAGGACGAACGGGTCATCGCCATCCTGAAAGAGGCCGAATGCCCTTACGTCCGCATCGCCTCCGTGTCGCTGGATGAGCCCCGGCACATGGTGGTGACCAACGACAGCTC
This sequence comes from uncultured Brevundimonas sp., assembly GCA_964395805.1. Taxonomy (GTDB): domain Bacteria; phylum Pseudomonadota; class Alphaproteobacteria; order Caulobacterales; family Caulobacteraceae; genus Brevundimonas. The sequence continues at coordinate 3,074 of CAYNDG010000076.1, read as the reverse complement.
GGGCGCGTCCGAGGCCGCCCGCCATCTGGCCGCCCTGGGTCACCGCCGGATTGCCTTCATTTCGGGCCCCGACAGTTTCCGCTCCTCGCACGAGCGGCGGCGGGGCTTTGCCGAGGGCCTCGCCGAGCACGGCCTGACGCTGGACCCGGCCTATACCCGCGTCGGGGCCTATACGTTCGAATCGGGGGTCGAGGCGGCCCGCGACCTGCTGGCCATGGCGGATCGCCCGACCGCCATCTTTGCCGGCAATGATGAAATGGCCATCGGGGTGATGAAGGCCGCGCGCGATGCGGGCCTCGACGTGCCGTTTGACCTGTCGATCTGCGGGTTTGACGACCTGCCCATGGCCTCACGCGTCTGGCCGAACCTGACCACCGTCCGCCTGCCGATCCGCGACATGGGCCGCATGGCCGCCGAAAAGCTGACCGCCTCGATCCGCGGCCTCGACGCCGCCACCCTCAGCCAGCCCGAGGTCCGGCCGTCGCTGGTGGTGCGGGACTCGACGGCGCCGCTTCAGGGCTGATCAGTCGACCTCGGTGCAGCCTGGTCGGCCGCCCCAAATTCTACGTGTGTTTCTGCCCGTCTATCATTTTCTGGTTGCATTGGGTCCCGGTCTGCCGTCATGTACGCCACGACCGGATGTGGAGCCGCGAGCCCCCGGGGAAGACTGACAGTGCCAGTGCGCGTCGCGTCCCCGTCAACCCATGTCCGAGGTCTCCGATGTCTGTCCGCTTGATCCTCATGGCTGCCGCCCTCGCAGCCGTCCCGACCCATCTGTCTGCCCAGGAAGCGCTCAAGCGCGTGGACAACGCCTCCGTCGCCGGGGGAGGGGGCGCATGGTCCGTCGACTGGTCCGCATCGGCCGAACCGACCTTTGCAATTGATTATGACGCCGCGCGCAGCCTCGACCTCACCGAGGTCCAGGACGAGGGCGAGTATGCCCTTGCTGTCAAGGTGTCCGGGCCGCTCGCCGGCCTTGCGACGTTCTCGTTCACGCCGCGCATCACCCTCAATCCCCACCTGTTCGATGACGGGGACGAGGCCTCGGCCTGGTCGATCCGCAGCCGTCTCGCCCGCACGGTTCAGCTCACCGATGCCGAGGTCGGCGGTGTTCGTCGCCCGAAACAGGACGAGCTGATCCCCTTCGTCGAACATTCCTACGGTCGCAACTATGCAGATCTGTTCCGCGGCACGGGCACGGCGAGCCAAAGCTACACCGGCGGCATCACCCTGGTGGACGTCCTTGCCTATCTGTGTGCCCGGGGCGAAAGCCCGGACGACCGAAACTGCGGGGGAGGGCCCAGCTTCGTCTACAAGGTCACCCTGTCCTACACCCAGTTCGACTCGGACAACGACAATAAGGACCGCGCCGGTCCGAAACTATCCGCCGAGCTGCGCTGGCCCTTTCTGTCGACCTCGTCGCTCTGGCTGGACGGCGCCTATGAGCAGCGCGACTTCGACAGCCTGCTGAACGATGCCGGCACGGACCAGGCCCGCTCGACCCACCTCAACGTCACGCTCGGCATCGATCTGTCCCGCTGGGCCCGTCGCACCTTTACGCTCGGTGACAAGGCCGAGTTCGGCATCGGCGTGCGCTGGGTCAATGTAGAGGCTGATCGCGGGGACCTTGAGCGGAATGACCTTCTTCTGGTGCCGACCTTTTCGCAGAGGTGGTAGGGCGGGAGCCCGGCGGCGTCAGGAGGCCACCACCCCCCGGATGTAGTCTTTGATCGCCTCGTCCGTGGCGTTGGCGAAGAACAGCTCCTGGAACTTCTCGCCCGCAATCGCAGCCTTCAGCAGGTCCTGATCGACGGTCTTCAGCACGGTCAGCATGTCGTGGCAGGTCGCGGCCTTCAGAGTCTTCAGGATGCCGCGGTTGGTGGCCATGATCTGGGCCCGCTCCCTGGGATAGCCCAGCCCGCGCTCGCCCTCGAACAGCTTGCGATAGCAGTCCTGCAGGTTCAGTTCGGCCGCCCAGCCAAAGCCCTTGGCATAGGGCATGGAGATGGCATTGCCGTCGTTGATCTGGCCGAACAGGAAGGCATCGGTCGGGTCGATCACCAGCCCGCAGAACACGCCCGGCATGGCGTTGCACGCCAGCATCGACCCCATGCCCGTGCCGCAGCCGGTGACGACGAAGTCCGCCGCGCCAGAGTTCAGCAGGATGCCGGTCAGCAGGCCGTTCATCACATAGGTCAGCGAGGCCTTATCCTCGGGCGTATACATGCCATAGTGGAAGACCTCATGCCCCAGGGGCCCGGCCACGGCGGTCAGCGCCGTGTGCACGATGTCGCTCTTGGCGGCCTGGCTGTTCTCGATGATCAGGGCGATTTTCATGGTCTTCCTCAGGGTCTCGGGCGAGCAGGGTGCAGGGGGTATAGCGATGTCCGGCTTTCAGATCCGGGGACGACGACGATACGGCAGCATCGCCTTGCCATCGTTTGCATGGAACTATGACACCGGTTACCTATGCCTTCAATCCGCCCGTGACAACCCAGCCAGAGGCCTGCCTGCATGACCCCGTCGTTTGATCTTTCCGGTCGCACCGCCCTTGTCACCGGCGCCAATACGGGCTTGGGCCAGGCCATCGCCGTGGGGCTGGCGGGCGCCGGGGCCGACATCGTCGCAGTGGGCCGTTCGGCGCCGACCGAGACAGCGGAAAAGGTCGCTGACCTGGGACGGGCCCTGCACGCCATCCCGGCGGACCTGTCGACCACAGCCCCGATCGCCGATGTGGTGGCCAAGGCGCGCGACGCGGTCGGCGACATCGACATTCTGGTCAACAATGCCGGCATCATCCGCCGCGCCGACAGCCTCGACTTTTCGGAAGAGGACTGGGACGCCGTCATCGACACCAATCTCAAGACC
>CAYNDG010000076.1:0-157 GCA_964395805.1 uncultured Brevundimonas sp. | reverse complement strand
CGGGGCGGCAAGATTCTGAACATCTGTTCGATGCTGAGCTTTCAGGGCGGCATCCGCGTGCCCTCCTATACGGCCTCGAAGAGCGGGCTCGCGGGCCTGACACGTCTGCTGGCCTGCGAGTGGGCGTCGAAGGGTATCAACGTCAACGGCATCGCGC
>CAYNDG010000075.1:0-7903 GCA_964395805.1 uncultured Brevundimonas sp. | reverse complement strand
CGCGCATCTCGGCCATGCGTTCGGCCGCAGCTCGCGCGGCCAGCCGTCGCGGCTCGAGCACAAGGATGGTCCCGGCCCGTCCGATGTCGCTGTCCAGCAGGGCCAGCGGCACACCGGTGGTCTTGCCCGCCCCCGGCGGCGCGCCCAGCACGACAGCCGGGTGGTCCCGGACCGCCGCGATCAGGCGGTCCAGAACCTCATGGATGGGCAGATCGGACGCCGCAGAGCGGCCAGGCGTGGTCGTCACGGCGTCCGGCGGCTCACGATCAGCCCAGCAGCTGCGGGAACAGGCCGATCACCAGAATGGCGAACACCGCCAGCGGGCAGACCCAGGCGATCAGGAAGCGCCAGGCGGCCAGACCGCCGCCCTTCAGCCCGGTCTCGGCGTTCACCAGCTGACGGTCCGCGACCCAGCCGATGAAGATGGCCGTGATCAGACCCGACAGCGGCAGCAGCAGGCGACCCGTCACCCCGTCGATGGCATCGAACCAGGTGGCGTTCTCGAAACCCGGGATGAAGGGAATGGGCCGCTGGTCCGCCAGCACGTTGAACGACAACGCCGACAGCAGGCCGACAAGGAACACCAGCACGCCGATGCCGATTGCGGCCCTGGCACGTCCGATGCCGAACTTCTCCATCACCCAGCTGACCGAAATCTCCAGCAGGGAGACCGAGGACGTCAGGGCGGCGAACAGGGCCAGGACGAAGAAGGCCAGACCGACCAGCGCCCCGCCCGGCATGGCGTTGAAGGCGGCCGGCATGGTCTGGAACATCAGGGTCGGGCCGGCATTCGGCTCCATCCCGACGAAGAAGACGATCGGGAAGATGGCAAGACCTGCAATGATCGCCACACCCGTGTCGGCAAAGGCGATCATGCCCGAGGTCTGGCCCAGATTGGTGTCCCGCGACGCATAGGCGCCATAGGCGATCATGGCACCGCCGCCGAGGCTCAGCGAGAAGAAGGCCTGGCCAAGCGCCGCGCTCAGCACGCCGGGCTGCAGGGCCCGCTCGAAGTCCGGCGTGAACAGGAAGGTCAGGGCCGCGCCAAAGTCACCGATGATCGCTGCATAGACCGTGATGCCAATCAGCAGGAAGAAGAAGGCCGGCATCAGCCAGGTGGCGGCCATCTCGATCCCGCCCTTGACGCCCCGGGCGACGATCCAGACCGTCACCACCACAAAGGCGAGCTGCAGGCCGACCAGCAGGGTCGGATTGGCGAACAGGACGGGCATCATCTCGCGAATCTGCGCCACCGACTGTTCGGCATAGGCGCCTCTCAGCGGTTCGCCGGCTCCCACGGCGCCGATCATGTCGGCCGCACTGGTGCCCACGAAGTAGATCACCCAGCCGGCAACGACGCAGTAGAAGGTCAGAATGGCGGTATTGGCGATCATGCCGACAATCGCCAGCAGGCTCCACGCCGGGCTGGCCCGGGACTGGCGCGCCAGGTGGATGGCACTGCCGATCGTCGAGCGCTGGCCGTGGCGGCCGATCAGGCTCTCGGCCAGCAACAGCGGCAGGGCGATCAGCACCACGCACAGCACGTACAGCAGCACGAAGGCACCGCCCCCGTTGGTCCCCGCCTCGGTCGGAAATCGCCAGAGATTGCCCAGGCCGACAGCCGAACCGGTGGCCGCAAGGATGAAGGCCGTCTTGGACGACCAGTGAGCCTGCGAAGGCACAGACGAGACCATGGAATACTCCCCCGCACCGGTGACCGCACCGGTCCCGCCGCTGTTTGGTTACTGTTGCGGTGACCTTGAAGGGGCACCCCACATGAATCAACCCCGGACGTGCCGAAGGCGCTCCCTGCAAACAAAACTCAGGGTGTTGAAGATGACGATTGCGTGAAAACCGGGTCCGATCTAGCTTCCGCTCCGGAGCGGTGGCGGCCCCTTCGGACCGCCCGCTGGAGGCGACATCCCAACATGAGTACACCCCCTGCTTCGGGAGGCGGCAACCGCCTGTTCCTGAGAAAGCCCATTGCCCAAATTCAGAAGGAGGCCGCGAAGAGCGAGCTGAAACGAACGCTTGGTCCGATCAATCTGGTCAGCCTCGGTATCGGTTGCATCATAGGCGCGGGCATCTTCGTATTGACTGGCCAGGTGGCCTCGGCTCACGCTGGCCCCGCCATCATGTTTTCTTTCGTTCTGGCGGGTATTGCCTGCGCGCTCGCCGGTCTCTGCTATGCGGAACTGGCTTCGACCATGCCGGTCTCGGGATCGGCCTATACCTATGCTTACGGTACCTTGGGCGAAGTCTTCGCCTGGATCATGGGCTGGCTTCTGGTTCTGGAATATGGGGTGGCCGCCTCGACCGTCGCGGTCGGCTGGTCCGGCTACGTCGTGTCCATCCTGTCTGACTTCGGCGTGAACTTCCCGACGCTGATGGTCGGCGGCCAGGCGGCGCCCCAGTTCGCGACGCCGCTCATCCAGGCGGTCACCCAGGACAGTGGCCAGATCCTGTTCCAGCCCACCGGCACCTTCAATCTGGTCGCGGCCCTGGGCATTGGCCTCGTCTGCATGCTGCTGGTGGTGGGCGTGAGCGAGTCTGCCAACGTCAACAACGCCATCGTGGTCATCAAGCTTCTGGTTCTGGCCACCTTCATCCTCGTCGGACTGGCCTATATCAATCCGGCCAACTGGCAGCCGTTCATCCCGCCGACGCCCGAGGGCGGCACCTGGGACCAGTTCGGTGTGGGCGGCATCTTCCGCGGCGCGGCGATCATCTTCTTCGCCTATGTGGGCTTCGAGGCAGTCTCCACGGCCGCCGCCGAGGCGCGCAATCCGTCGCGGGACGTTCCGATCGGCATCCTCGGCGCGCTCGTCGTCTGTACGCTCATCTATATGGCCGTGGCCGCCGTCATGACCGGCGTGGTGCCCTATCCCGAGCTGGCGAGCCCTGCGCCCATCGCCGTCGCCATCGACCGGATGCAGCTGGAGTGGGCCAATGTCGCCTTTGCCGCCGCCCCGGGCGGAGAGCTGAACCTGATCAGCTTCCTGATCAAGATCGGCGCCATCACCGGCCTGTCGTCCGTCATGCTGGTGCTGTGCTTTGGCCAGACGCGCGTCTTCTACACCATGGCCCGCGACGGCCTGCTGCCGCGTGCCTTTGCCGTCGTGCACAAGAAGTTCCGCACACCGTGGGTCGGGACCATCCTGCTTGGCCTCGCCATCGCGGTAGCGGCCGCCTTCCTGCCGATCGGCGTTCTGGGTGATCTGGTGTCGCTGGGGACGGCGCTGGCCTTCTCCATCGTCTGCTTCTCGGTGATCATCCTGCGCATCCGCCATCCCGAGCTGGAGCGGCCGTTCCGCGTTCCCGGCGGCGTGGTGACGGCGGCTCTGGGCATTGTGGCGTGTCTGGGGCTGGCGGGGCTCAACTTCCTGCCCATGATCCAGCATGCGCTGAATGACAATCCGCTGCCCCTGACCATCCTCGGCACCTACGCCCTCGTCGGGGCCGTGATCTACGCCGCCTATGGCTTCTGGCATTCCAAACTGGCCAAGGGCATCGACATCACCGAGGACGCCGCGCTGTCCAGTCCGGTCGATGGCCTCGCCGGTCATGTCGATAACGTCAAGGAAGACTGACGCACAGGCCGTCAAACACGCGAAAGCCCGGAGGTCACCCTCCGGGCTTTTTCGGATCCATTCCCCTCGGATCAGGTGATGACCGACGGCTCCGTCCGCCCCAGCCGGGCCTCGATCCCGGCAAAGGCGCGCGAGACTTCGGCAACGGCGGCCAGCGCCTCGGCCGGGTCAAGGTGCAGGTCGCCGGCCGGATCCTCGAACCGCTCCAGATAAACGCGCAGCGTCGCCCCCGACGATCCGGTGCCCGACAGGCGCCAGGTGACGCGAGCGTCGGGGCTCAGGCGGACAGTCACGCCCTGCTGCTTCACCTCTGACCCGTCCACCGGATCGCTGTAGGCAAAGTCTTCGGCCGTCTGCACCCGATAGCCGCCCATCTGCCGCCCTTGGGCCCCGGCCGCCGCCTCGCGCAGGGCCTGCATGAAGGCCCGGGCCGGGCCGACCTCCAGCCCCTCATAGTCATGCCGCTGATAGTAGTCCCGGCCGAACCGCGACCAGTGACCGGCCACCACCTCGCCGACGCCCTTGCCGGTCACCGTCAGCACATTCAGCCAGAACAGCACGGCCCACAGACCGTCCTTCTCGCGCACATGGTCCGAGCCGGTGCCAAAGCTCTCCTCGCCGCACAGGGTGATGCGCCCGGCATCCAGCAGGTTGGTGAAGAATTTCCAGCCGGTCGGCGTCTCATGCATCTCCATGCCCAGTGCCTCGGCCACGCGGTCCGCCGCGCGGCTGGTCGGCATGGACCGCGCCAGCCCCTTCAGACCGTCGCGGTAGCGCGGCACGCAGTCGGCGTTCGCAGCGATGATCGCCAGACTGTCGCCGGGCGACACCACCATCCCCGGCCCCATGATCATGTTGCGGTCCCCGTCCCCATCCGAGGCGGCAGCGAAATCCAGCGGATCGTCGCCGAACATGCGAGCCGTCAGCTCGGGCGTGTGATCCGGATGGGGATCGGGATGGCCGCCACCGAAGTCAGGCCGCGGCTCACCCCGCAGGACCGTCCCCGCCGGCGCGCCCAGCCGCCGCTCCAGAATCTCGGTCGCATAAGGCCCCGTCACCGCATTCATGGCGTCGAACGCCATGCGGAATCCGGGCTGCGAGACCAGCCTCCGGATGGCGTCAAAGTCGAATACCGCCTCCATCAGATCGGCATAGTCCGTGATCGGATCGATGACCTCGACCACGCCCCCGCCCAGGCGGGTCTCGCCGAGCACCGACAGGTCGGGCGCGTCCGCTTCCAGAATGCGCCAGACCGTCAGCGCCTTGCTGCGCGCGAACACACCGGCGGTGAAGGTCGTCGGCGCCGGGCCTCCGCTCTCCGTATTGTATTTGACGCCGAAGTCGCCTTCGGGCCCGCCGGGATTGTGGCTGGCCGAGAGGATCACCCCGCCCCTTGCCCCGCGCTTGCGGATCAGGTGTGAGGCCGCCGGCGTCGACATCAGGCCGTCGCGGCCCACGATGACGCGCGAGAAGCCGTTCGCCAGCGCCATCCGCACCACGATGGCTGCCGCCTCACGACAGAAGAACCGCCCGTCCCCACCGACGACCAGGGCATCCCCTGCCTTGGGGGCCGCCTCGTCGAACACAGACTGCAGAAAGGCTTCCAGATAGCCGGGCCGCATGAAGTCGCGCGTCGACTTCCTCAGGCCCGACGTGCCTGGCTCCTGATCCTGCCACGGGGTGATGCTGACGCTCTGGATTGACACGAAAGACCCTTGGCCTGCGGCGGCACCCGGCCACCCGAAAGCCACGTGTCTAGAGCGATTTGACCGTCAGGCGAAGGTCAGGCGACCGGTGCGGTCAACCAGCCCAGCAGACTGGCCGCACTCACGGCCCCCGTCACCACACCCACGGTCACCGCCAGACGGGCGTTACGGACTACGAAACCAAAGACATCACTGAACATGGCAGTCTCCCCGGACGCCCCAATCACGCCACAATCCGGGGCGTTCAGCAAGGTGTACAAAGAGTTAACGCGCTAACAACTCCGTGATTCGCCCCGGCGGCGAGTCAGGTGGTGCAGCACGATCGCCGCAGTCGCCGCGACGTTCAGGGAATCAAACCCGGACGCCATCGGAATTCGGACGGGCCTCGCCCGGGCCAGCACCTCGGTTGACAGGCCGGGCCCCTCTGACCCCAGCAGGACCAGGGCCCGTTCCGGCAGCTCCAGATCGGCCAGGTCAGGCCCCTCGCCCGGCGTCAGAGCCAGCGGAACATAGCCGTGAGCCTCACCCCTCTCGACCATCTGCAGGGCCGAAAGGCCGGCCGACAGTGGCGTCCTCAGGACCGCGCCCACCGACACCCGTATGGCCTTGCGATAAAAGGGATCGCAGCAGGCGGGATCGACCAGCACTCCACAGGCCCCCAGAGCGGCCGCGTTCCGGAATATCCCGCCCATATTGTCGGCATTGCCGATGCCCACTGCCCCGACCAGTACGGAGCGTTCCGGTCGTGCGGCCAGAAAGGCGTCGAGGTCCAGCGGCTCAGGTTTTTCGCCCAGCGCCAGAATCCCCCGGTGCAGATGGAACCCGGCGATCCCGTCCAGTATCTCCTGCGGAGCCGTATAGATCGGCACATCGGCATCAAGCCGCGCCAGCACCGGCTCAAGCTTCGCCACCCGCTTTTCGGCCAGCAGCACCGCCCGCGCCCGGCACCGCGACCAGGGCGACGTCAGCACGTTCAGCACGACCTCGCCCTCGGCGATGAACAGGCCGTCCCGCCCCGTCAGATCGCGCTCCCGCACGTCGCGAAAGGCAGCGATACGGGGATCATCGGAAGAGGTCAGGGATATCGGCGTCATGGTGTCGATTTATCGTTGCACAGTCCCGCAGGCCGCTGCTATAGCGCCCCCCTCTTGAGTTCCTGTTCCGCGGTAGCTCAGTGGTAGAGCAGCCGACTGTTAATCGGCTGGTCGTAGGTTCGAATCCTACCCGCGGAGCCACTCACCCCCCCGACATCGGCGATAAAAAAAGAGCCCGACGCAGCGCGCCGGGCTTTGAAAAGGCTTGGTGATGGTGGGCGCCTCGCTAAAGGAATCCCGTTCTCTCTGGTGGTCTGATTGGCTTAAGAAGTCGTTAACGTCGTGGCAGCCAGGTGGTCTGCGGCGCTCCGTCGGGGGTCTGCCACCGCAAGAGCGTACCACCCTCCCGGTCTTCCCGGTTGACGGTCCCCGGCGCGGTGTCGATCCGGTCGCTGGCCAGCGGTGGAATCGCGAACACCTCGGTACCGATCGTCACGACGGAGGGCGGAAGTCCCTCCAGCCCGACCTGCCACCCCCCCGCCGCGTCCGTGGTCAGCCGGGCCGGTCCGCGTCCTCCGACATCCACGACGATCTCCGAGTTCGGCGCCCCCCGGCCAGAGAGGATCGCGGCCCGACCATCGTGGTCGATACTGGCCAGGGCCGGCGACGCCCCCAGACGGGTACTGGCCCCTCCCGGGGAGAGCAGAACGGCCTGGGCCGAGGCGGCATCAAGAATCAGCAATCGTCCGACCGCCGGAACCGCTTGCTGACCCAGTTGGGCCTCGGGCGTGAGGACCACCCCTTCGGTGGCGGTCATGCGAATTTCGAACTCGCCGCCGGTGTCTGCCACCGCCGCATAGGCCCGGCCGTCAGGGGTCCGCAGCACGACACGGCCACCCGGGTCAGCGCGGCCCGACACCACCAGTTCCGCGCCGTCCGCCCGCACCGAACCTACCGATGGCGGCATGATCCAGCTTGACGCAGCCCCCGCAACCTCGGCCTTCCGGCCCGCCTCAGAGGGCCCGGCGCGCTCATCGTCGGCAGTGCAGCCGACCAGAACCAGAGCCCCGGCAAGGGCTGTCAGGATGCCCGGCCTCGCGCCGCGGGGCGCCGTTTGTCGATTTGCGCGTTTGAACGGCATCATCCGCCCTGTATGGCAAAAACCAGTCCCGCCTGACAGCCGTTCGTGCTGTCAGCATACCCGTCCGTCTGTTCGAGGTTCCATGCCCGCTCCTTCTGTCGAGATACAACCCTTCCAGGGCCAGTCTGTCTGCCTGTTCTGCGGCTCATCCGAGACTGCGGATCCCAAATATTTGCGCGCGGCCGAGGCTTTCGGTGCCGGCGTCGCGCAGAACGGCTGGCGCCTCGTGTACGGCGGCGGCGGCGTCGGCCTGATGGGAGCCTCCGCCCGTGCCGCGCACGCGTCGGGGGGCCGGGTGCTCGGCGTCATGCCGGCGTTCCTGCGCAGCCGCGAACGCCTGTTCGACGAGGTCGAGACCCTGGTGGTCGGCTCCATGCATGAACGCAAGCAGATCATGTACGACGAATCCGATGCCTTCGTCGTCGCCCCGGG
>CAYNDG010000074.1:0-8148 GCA_964395805.1 uncultured Brevundimonas sp. | reverse complement strand
TCTGGTCGCCATGGCGCGCGCGGCCGGGGTGCTGATCGACTGGACCGACATGGACGAGCTGAGCAGCGCCACGCCGCTGCTGGCGCGGGTCTATCCGAACGGCTCGGCCGATGTGAACGCCTTCCAGGCGGCGGGCGGTGTGGCCTTTGTCGTGCGCGAACTGGCCGCCACAGGCCATCTGCACACCGACGTCACCACCGTCATGGGCGAGGGGCTGGAGGCCTATTATCAGGAACCCATGCTGGACGAGGACGGCCAACTGGTCTGGCGCGACGGCGTGTCTGAAAGTCTGGACACGGACATTCTGCGGCCCGTGTCAGACCCCTTCCAGAAAGACGGTGGCCTGCGCCTTGTGCAGGGAGACCTCGGCCGGGCGGTGATCAAGGTCTCGGCGGTCAAGCCGGAGAACCGCGTGGTCGAGGCTCCCGCCGCCGTGTTCGACAGTCAGGAAGCGGCGCTGGAGGCCTTCAACAAGGGCAGGCTGGATCGCGACGTGGTCGTGGTGCTGCGCTTTCAGGGGCCGAAGTCGAACGGCATGCCCGAACTGCACAGCCTGTCACCGGCGCTCAGCATCCTTCAGGATCGCGGCTTCAAGGTCGCCTTTGTCACCGATGGCCGGATGTCCGGTGCGTCGGGCAAGACGCCGGCTGCCATCCACGTCAGCCCGGAAGCGCTGGCGGGCGGCCCGATCGCCCGGGTTCGTGATGGCGACATCATCCGTCTGGACCCCGATCAGGGCGTGCTGACCCTTGTTGATGTGCCGGACTTTGCCGACCGCCCCTGTGCCCCGCGCGCCGAAGGTCACCTGCAGACCCATTCGTGGGGCTATGGGCGCGAACTGTTCGGGGCCTTCCGCGATGCGGTCAGCTCGGCCGAGGAAGGCGCCTCGATCTGTTTTGCCCAGCCGCCCGCCGGACCACCCGGCACCGACACCCCGCCCGACCCCAATGTGGTGGACCGCACCATGGACGCCTGAATGAGCGACGCCCCTCTCCACCTCGTCGGCGATGTCGGCGGTACCAATGCCCGCTTTGCCCTGTCACGCATGGTCGATGGTGTGCCGCGCGTCGAGCAACAGGCGAGCTTTCCGGCCAGGGACCATCCAACTTTTCTGGACGGGGTACGGGCTTTTCTGGAGGGGTGCGACGAGCGCCCGGACGGCGGGGTCATCGCCGTGGCCGGACCGGTCACGGACGGCTTCATCGACCTGACCAATTCGCCGTGGCGTGTGTCTGAGGGCGAACTGGCCAGTCTGGGCGTCGGCCCCATCCGTCTGATCAACGATTTCGAGGCCCTGGCCTGGGCCGCGCCGCTGATCGGAGGCGATGACCTCGCCCATCTGGGAGGGCCCGCGACCGGCGATCCGATGCAGACGCTGGCGGTGCTGGGACCCGGCACCGGGTTTGGCGTCTCGGCCTTGGCGCGCGACCGATGGGGCTCCGCCGTGGCGCTGGCGTCCGAGGGCGGCCATGTCGACTTCCCACCGGCGGACGCCATCGAGGACGAGGTGCTTCGCATTCTGCGGCGCCGCTACACCCGGGTGTCGATCGAGCGGCTGGTCTGCGGGCCGGGGCTGGTCAATCTGCACCGCGCCCTGGCCGAGATCGACGGGCGCCCGACCTCGATCAGCGATCCGGCCGAGATCACCCGCGACGCCCTGGCCGATCCACGCAGCCCGTGCGGCGCGACGCTGGCGCGGTTCTGCGCCATTCTGGGCTCGGTCGCCGGCGACGTGGCCCTGACCGCTGGCGCCCGTGGCGGGGTCTATATCGCAGGCGGCATCGCACCCCGCATTCTGGACTTCCTGAAGGCCAGTCCCTTCCGCGAGCGGTTCGAACAGAAGGGGCGCTTTACCCCCTATATGCAGGCCATCCCGACCTGGGTGATCCTGCACAAACAGGCGGCCCTGCTGGGAGCGGCGCAGGTCGCGTGTCGCCACAACTGAATTTGTCATCACGGACGCGTGAACCCTTTGCCACAATCCGGCGTTTGGGTGTCTCAACCGAGGAAGGGACTTCTCATGCGTAAAATGATCATCGCCTCCGTTTCGGCCGTCGCCCTGATGGGGGCTGCCGCCTGCACCGACAGCGCCGCCGAAAAGGAAGCGGACGCCCGGGCTGACGCCATCGAGGCGGAAGCCAATGTCGAGGCCACCCGTCTGGAAAACGCGGCCGACCAGGCAACGACCGACGCCGAGCGTGACGCCCTGAACGACCGTGCGGATGCGGTCCAGGAGTCGGCGGAGCGTCGCGCCGATGCCGTTGAGGACGCCGCTCGCAACAACCCGAACACTGTGCCCCCGGCACAGTAGGATTTCCGACTGCCGGGGGGTCATGCCCCCGGTCATCCTTCGGAAGGAAAGGCCTCGCCATCCCCCCGGCGGGGCCTTTTTCCTGCGCCTATCCGGCCCGTTTCGGCCGCCAGGGAATGAAGGCGCTGGTGCGGCGCACATAGTCCGCATAGCCGGGCCGCGAGCTGTGGATCGACTTTTCCGTAATGCCGATGCCGGACCACTTGGTCAGGGTGAAGGTCAGGAAGATCGGCCCAAGGATCGAGGCCAGACCCGGGCCGGTCTCGGCCGCGATCAGATAGAGGCCCCACCACACGCAGGCGTCGCCGAAGTAGTTGGGGTGGCGGGTATAGCGCCACAGGCCGGTGTCGAGCACCTGACCCCTGGTCGACGGATCACGGCGGAAGGCGGCCAGTTGAGCGTCGCCCACCGTCTCGAACACCAGACCGACGGCGAACAGGACCACCCCGGCCCAGCCCAGCCAGCCGACCGCCGGGGCCTCGGCAACCTGCCCCAGCTGCACCGGCAGGGACGTCAGCCAGGCCAGTACCGCCTGGGGCCAGAAGACGAACAGCAGGGCCACCATCGGCCAGCTCTTGCCGGTCTTCATCTGACGTCCGATCAGATCGGCATAGCGGCGGTCCTCCCCATGGGCCTTCCATCGGATGAACAGATGAAGGCCCAGCCGCACCGCCCACAGACCGCACAGCCCGACCAGCAGGCCCGAGCGCAGGGGGTCACCCTCCGTCCGCGGCCAGGTGACAAGGGCCAGAAACAGCATCGCCATGGGCCAGACGGCGTCGATGAAGCTGACGTCGCGAATGCGAACGGCGACCAGCCACAGCAGGCTCATGACGCCGACGATCAGCAACAGATTGACGCCGAGCAGCGAGACGATCTCGATCAGGGACACGGTCACCCTCCATGGTTCCAGGACGGCAGCTATACGTCATATAGTGCCCCGCGGATGCCCCTCAGACCTCACGCTGTCCGCCGAAGGCACGCTCGAGGAGCCGCTCCAGCCGCGCCTTCACCCCGTCGATCAGGCTGAGGGCCGCCGGGATGAAGATCAGCGACAGGGCGGTCGAGGTGATCAGCCCGCCGATGACGGCGACCGCCATCGGACTGCGGAACTCTGTACCCTCGCCGAAGGCGAGCGCGATCGGCAGCATGCCGAGTCCCATGGCCAGGGTGGTCATGATGATTGGCCGCGCCCGCTTGTGGGCCGCGTCGATGATGGCCTCGCGACGGTTCAGCCCGTTCTTCATGGCGATGATGGCATAGTCGACCAGCAGGATGGAGTTCTTGGCCGCGATCCCGGTCAGCATGATGATACCGATCAGCGCCGGCATCGACAGCGACTTGCCCGTCACGAGCAGCAGGAAGAAGGCCCCGCCGAACGACACGGGAAGCGCCGCCAGAATGGTGATCGGGTGGAAGAAGCTGCGGAACAGCAGCACCAGCACGACATACATCAGCAGGATGCCGGTCACGATGGCGAACATGAAGCCGGTGATGGTCTCCTGAAGGTTCTCCAGCTCACCGGAAACCGCCTGGCTGACCCCGGCGGGCAGGTTCTGCATGGCCGGCAGGCCGTTGACCCGGTCCGACGCCTGACCAAGGGTGATGCCGTTCAGCTCGGCCGTCAGGGTCGCGACCCGTTTGCGATCCAGACGATCGATCTGGTTCGGACCGGCCCCGAACGAAATGTCCGCCACCGAGACCAGCGGCACAGAGGTGCCGGACGCCGTCGGCACCCGCAGGTTTTCCAGAATTCCGAGATCGCTGCGGGATTCTTCCCGCAACATTACACGGATGGGGATCTGGCGGTCGCCCAGATTGAATTTGGGCAGCAGCTGGTCCGCGTCGCCCAGTGTCGCCACGCGGGCCACCGAACTGATGTCGGACGAGGCCACGCCCTGCAGCGCCGCCACATCGCCCTTGGGCGTGATCAGGATTTCGGGCCGCACCAGCGCCGCCGAGGAGATGACATTGGTCAGGCCGGGGATCTCGCGCATCTGACGCTCCACCGCCGATGCCGCCTCCTCAAGCTGTTCCCCGTCGTCGCCGACCAGCTGGATCGACACCTGACTGCCCTGTCCATCCGCCCCGAACTGCACCCGGGCGCCCGGAATGGCCCTCAGCACCGGACCCATCTCCTGCTCAAACGCTTGCTGGCGAAGCGACCGTTCACTGCGCTTGACCAGGTTGACGGTAAGATTGGCCTTGCGGACCTCGCCTGCCGAGCCGCCGCCGCCGGGACCGAAACTGACCGTGGCCGACCCGACCGACGAATAGACCGACTTTACCTCGGGGCGCTCCAGCAGGGCCGTACTGACGCGCTGCACCACCGAGTCCGTCTCGGCCAGGGTTGAGCCCGGCGGCAGCTGGATGGTGATGCTGGACCGCGACACATCTTCAGCCGGAATGAATTCAAACGGCAGCATGGCCGCCAGACCGAACGAGCCGATCAGGAACAGCGTCCCGCCCCCCATCACCCAGATCCGGTGATCGCGGAAACGGCGCAGCACGCGGCGGCCCAGACGCGGCCTGCGCTCGCCGTCACGGGCACGGAAGTCGTTAAGCACCCAGTCGACCATCACCAGATATCGCTTCATCCAGGCAGGATCGCCATGCTCCTTGCCCTGGTCGCGCCTGAGCATATAGGCGCCCATCAACGGCGTGAGCGTTCGTGCCACCACCAGCGAGAAGAAGACGCTGACGCAGGCGGCTATGGCAAAGCTCTTGAAGAACTGGCCGACCACCCCGGGCATGAATCCCGTCGGGGCGAACACGGCCAGCAGGGTCGCCGTGGTCGCGATTACCGCAAGGCCGATCTCGTCGGCTGCCTCGATTGCCGCCGGGTAGGGTGCCTTTCCGTCGCGGATGTGGCGGACAATATTCTCGATCTCGACGATGGCGTCATCGACCAGAATGCCGATGGTCAGCGACAGCGCCAGCAGGGTCACGACGTTCAGCGACTGGCCGGTCATGTCCATGATCCAGAAGGTCGGGATCAGCGACATGGGCATGGCGACGGCAGCGATGAGGGTTGCGCGCCAGTCGCGGAGGAAGAGGAACACCACCAGTACCGCGAGGCCCGCGCCAAGCAGCAGCGCCTCGACCGAAGCGTGGAAATTGTTGATCACGTCCGAGGTGGTGTTGGCCACCTCCTCGATGGTGACATTGTCGAGTTCCTCATCGAGGGCCGCGATCTCGGCCTGGGTCGTGCGATAGACATCCAGCTCGGACGAGCCCTTGGAGCGGCTGATGCTGAAGCCGACAACCTCGGCGCCATTGAAGCGGGCCCGGCCGCGTGGTTCGGACCATTCGTCGACCACCTCCCCCAGATCGCCGAGGCGAACAGAACGGCTGCCGACCGGGATCAGGGTCTCGCGCAGGTCCTCGACCGACCGGGCTGAGCCGACCGTGCGGATCGCCTGCTCCTCGCCACCGATCTCGCCGCGCCCGCCGGGCAGATTGATATTGGAGGCCCGAAGCTGGTTCGATACCGCAGCCGCGGTGACGCCCTGCGCCGCCAGCCTGGCAGGATCCAGCTTGATGCGGATCTCGCGGCTGACACCGCCGTCACGACTGATCTGGCTGACCCCCTCGACGGACAGCAGGCGCTTGGCCACCGTATTGTCGACGAACCAGCTCAGTTCCTCGGGGTTCATGCCGGGAGCCCGCACCATATAGGTGGCGATCGGAATCTGGGTGAACTCGATCCTCTGGATCACAGGCTCCTGCACATCGGCCGGCAGGTTCTGGCGGATGCCCGCGATGGCGTTGCGCACATCATTGGTCGCCTTTTCCAGATCGACGCCCAGCTGGAAGGTGATGGCCGTCGTAGAGACCGAGTCATTGACGGTCGAGCTGATGTCATCGACCTCTCCGAGACCGGCCACCGCATCCTCGACCAGGCGCGTGACCTGGGTTTCCAGCTCGGTCGGCGCCGCGCCCGACTGCACGACCGTGACGGCGACCACCGGCAGATCGACATTCGGAAAGTTGTTCACCGGCAGTTTGAAATAGCTCAGCACCCCGGCGACCGTCAGGATGATGAACAGCAGCACCACCGGAATCGGGTTCCGGATCGAGGCCGCCGAGATATTGTTGAAATTCATCGGGCCGGTCTCAGCGTTCGGCCGGGGGAGCAGCCGGGGTCGGGGTCGGGGCCGGAGCCACCGTTACCCGGTCCCCGTCGCCGAGGAAGCCCGCACCCTTGACCACGACCCGCTGGCCTTCGCTCAGGCCGCTGTCGATGGCCACATTGGACCCTTCGCGCGCGCCGGTACGAACCTGCACAAAGCGCACGGTCGAGTCCCGGCCCACGACATATACGCCCGCCTGACCCTCGCGATAGATGACCGCTTCGGACGGAACGACCAGGGCCGGCAACTGACCGAGGGCGATCTCGGCACGGGCGAACATGCCGCTGCGAAGCGCGCTGCCTTCGGTCAGCGAAATCCGCGCCACACCCAAGCGGGTCCGGGGATCAACCTCGGGCGTCACAATCCGCACCCGGCCACCGGTGGGACCGCTGCTCTGGTCCGAGGTGACCACGGCGGCCATGCCCGGCCGCACCAGAGCCAGATCGGCCTCCGGCACCTGGGCATCCAGCTCCAGCCGCCCGTCGCGCACCACACGGAACAATTCGGTTCCCGGCTGGACGATCTGGCCGCGGGTCACGTTGCGGCTGATCACCCGACCGGAAACGGGCGCGCGGATATTCGTCTGATCGAGGCGCGTGGCCGTTTCAGACCGGGCTGCGCGCGCAGCGTCGAGCTGGGCAGCAGCGGTACGCTGATTGGCCTCGGCCGCATCCAGTCCTGCCTGGCTGAGGTAGCCGCGCTCACGCAGCTCCCGCGCCCGCTCCAGCGCCGCGTTCTGCTGCGCGACCAGCGCCTCTGCCGATTTCACCGAGGCCTCCTGCTGGGCGAGCTGCGCCCGCAGGACGTCGTCGTTCAGCTTGACCATGGGCTGGCCCTGCCGGACATAGCTGCCTTCATCGACGTAGACGGCCGTCGCAACCAGCCCGCCCGTCTCGGCCCCGACCGGCACCTCTTCCCAGGCGGAGATGGTCCCCGAGACCCTCAACGTCCGCGCCAGGTCGACACGGGCCACCGTGGTCACCGTGACGGTCTGCCCGGCAACGGGTTCGGTAGCCGCAGCGTCGTCCTCGCCACGGCCCGAGCATGCGCCCAACGCCGCCAGCCCCAGGATCGCAAAGGCGGCGGCTACCGGCTTCAGCATTGATCTCACGTCCATATCCCCTGTGCGCGGTTCCGGCCTCTGATCCCGATGCGTGGGAGGCGCATCGACAAGTCGAAACCCGGACGCCGCCTATACCCTGTTCGCGAGGCGTTCTCAAACGCAACCTTGACCTTTACCGAGATGTAATCCGGCCGCGACGGCATGCCTCGCGCCGGCACGAGTTGGCGTCGGCCCGGCCCCATGCTAACCGCGCCGCAGCATGAGCACGCCGTCTCCGACACCCCCGATCGACCGCATCCGCAACTTCTCCGTCGTTGCGCATATTGATCATGGAAAATCAACGCTTTCTGACCGGTTGATCCAGTTCACGGGGGGGCTGAGCGCGCGGGAGATGCGGGAGCAGGTCCTGGACAATATGGAGATCGAGCAGGAGCGCGGTATCACCATCAAGGCCCAGACCGTACGGCTGCACTACAGGGCGAGGGACGGCCTCGACTACGTCCTGAACCTGATGGACACGCCCGGCCACGTCGACTTCGCCTACGAAGTCTCCCGCTCGCTGGCTGCCTGCGAGGGCTCGATCCTGGTGGTCGATGCGTCGCAGGGGGTCGAGGCCCAGACCCTCGCGAACGTCTATCAGG
>CAYNDG010000073.1:0-8195 GCA_964395805.1 uncultured Brevundimonas sp. | reverse complement strand
AGCAGCTGCTTCAGGTCATAGCCGGTGTTGTCCTTGCGCAGGCGCTTCAGCCCGTGGAACACGCGCCCGTCAGCCAGCACCGCCTCGATCCCCAGCACCAGATCGCGCGCCATACCATAGCGCAGCACCGACGTGCCCCCGGCATTGGTCGACAGGACGCCGCCGATGGTGGCCGTGCCCTCGGAGGCGAGGCTCAGCGGAAAGCGCCGCTCGACGGCCAGTGCGGCCTGCTGGGCCTCATACAGGGTGACGCCCGCCTCGACGGTCAGGGCGTCGTCCAGCGGGCTCACGTCGCGGATGGCGCGCAGGCGGCGGGTCGTCAGCAGCACCTCGCCCATCGGGATCTGACCGCCGACCAGACCCGTATTGCCGCCCTGGGGCGTGATCGCTACCCGGTGCCGCGCACAGATGGCGACGGCGGCAGCAACCTCGGCCGTCGAGCCGGGCTGCAGCAACAGGGGCGTGTGGCCGTGCCAGCGATCCCGCCACTCGCGCAGATAGGGGGCGAGGGTATCGTCATCCTCGCCCCACCCCTTTGGACCAAGGGCGGCTTTCAGCTCGGAGATCGCCGCAGGGGAGGGGACAGCCATATCCGCTTGTCTCAGATGCCGGGGCCGGGGAAAAGGGCGTATGGCCGATCTCTCGCCGACCGACTGTCCCCCCATGACTGCGCCGGTCGCCGCCGTGGGGGTGATCTGCCTGCGCGATGACCAGGTGCTGCTGATTCGGCGGGGCAGACCCCCGCGACTGGGGGAATGGAGCCTGCCCGGAGGCCGGGTCGAGCCCGGCGAGACCCTGCGCGCGGCCGCGCTCAGGGAATTGTCCGAGGAAACCGGCATCACAGCGGAACTGGGCCCGCTGATCGATGTGGTCGACGGGATATTCCCCGACAGCGGCCGTCACTATGTGCTGATCGACTTTGCGGCCCGCTGGCAGTCGGGCGAGCCGGTGGCCGGAGACGACGCCGACGACGCCCGCTTCTGGCCACTGGACGGGATTGAGGACCAGGTCGCCTGGGCCGAGACCGTGCGGGTGATCCGGCTGGCGGCGGCCCGCCTCGCGGCAGAGTGATGCACTCCGTTCCGGTTTCTGTGGCGGGGCGGCGGATAACAGCATAGCCTGCACCAAACACAGGGAGACGCGTGGCTGATGGAAATGCTGGATATCTTTGGAATCGTGGTCGTCGTCTTTGCGGTGATCCTGCTGTTCAGCGTGGTCAAGATCGTGCCGCAGGGTCGTGAGTTCACGGTCGAACGCTTCGGCAAATACACCAAGACCCTGACGCCGGGCATCAGCCTGCTGACCCCCTTCGTCGAGCGGATCGGCCGTCGGATGAACATGATGGAGCAGGTCCTGGACGTGCCCCAGCAGGAGGTCATCACCAAGGACAATGCCATGGTGAAGGTCGATGCCATCGTCTTCATCCAGGTCATGAACGCCTCGGCGGCTGCCTATCGGGTCGAGGACCTGAACTACGCCATCACCCAGCTGTGTTCGACCAACCTCCGGACCGTGATCGGCTCGATGGAGCTGGACGAGGTCCTGTTTCAGCGCGACAGCATCAACAGCCGCCTGCTGACCGTCATTGACGCCGCGACCGAGCCGTGGGGCGTCAAGGTCAACCGCATCGAGATCAAGGACCTGACCCCGCCGGTCGACATCACCAATGCCATGGCGCGCCAGATGAAGGCCGAGCGTGAACGTCGTGCGGTCATCACCGAGGCCGACGGCGAGAAACAGGCGGCTATCGCCCGCGCCGAGGGGGCCAAGCAGGCCGCCATCCTGGAGGCCGAGGGTCGCAAGGAAGCCGCCTTCCGCGACGCCGAGGCCCGCGAGCGCGAGGCCGAGGCCGAGGCCAAGGCCACCGCCATGGTGTCCCAGGCGATCGCCGCCGGCGACGTCAATGCCATCAACTACTTCATCGCCCAGAAGTACGTTGAGGCCTTTGCCGAGCTGGCACGCAGCCCGCAGCAACGGACCGTCATTGTCCCGGCCGAAATGTCCGGACTGGTCGGAACCCTGGCCGGCGTCGGCGAACTGGTCGGCCTTGCCCGGGATCAACAGAACCGCACGCCGCCGCCCGCGGCCCCGCGGCCCGCACCGACCCGGCCCGCCGGCGGCGGTTCGGTGCCCCGTACCTGACGGCAGGACAGACGCCCATGGATGCGCTGATTTCGCTTCACGCCACCCAGCCGTGGTGGATCTGGCTGGCTCTCGGTCTCCTGCTGCTGGCGGTCGAGTCGGCCCTGTCGACCGAGTGGCTGCTCTGGCCGGCCGTCTCGGCGGGCATCGTCGCGGTCCTGACCGCCATAGGCCTGCGCTACGGCTTCGCGGTCGAGATCATCGCCTTCGGCCTTTTGACCGCCATCCTTACCCTGCTGTCCAATCGCATCATCAAGCGGGTGAATCCGGCCGACGCCCCCGACATCAATGACCGTGACTCGCGGTTGCTGGGCCAGCCGGCCGAAGTGATCACGCCCTTTCTTGACGGGCGGGGCCGCGTCTTTATCTCGGGATCCGAATGGGCAGCCGAGCTCGAGGGGGATGCCGCACCGGCAGTCGGTTCCCGCGTGATCGTCGACGCGGTCCTGGGGGCCCGCCTCAGGGTGCGCATGCCCTGAACGGCAAAAGGCCCGCCCCTCGTGAGAGAGGGCGGGCCCCGGAAACATCGGATCAAGCCGAAGTTCAGGCCTGGACTTGCAGTTGTCCGGCCGACGTCTTGCCGCTGCGCTGATCGCGCTCCAGCTCGTACGAGACCGCCTGGCCTTCGTTCAGCGAGCCAAGGCCCGCACGTTCGACGGCCGAGATGTGAACGAACACGTCCGTACCGCCGTCATTGGGTTGAATGAAGCCGAAGCCCTTGGTGGTGTTGAACCATTTAACAGTGCCGGTAGCCATGATGTGACCTCCGTTAGCGTTGGCCCAGGGAAACACTCCCTGGGTCCGTCGTGTCTGAGGTAACGGCTTATCTCGATGCGTCGCAAAGTAGAAAAAGGGCGTTGCGCAGAGATGTTGACCCGCTGCTTATGCTCCGGAACCGGGGCGAAAGCAAGGCCTGATCCAAATTGCCGCACCCACGGATCGCTTGACCTGGATCAAGGCGCTACCCGGGCGGGGGGTGCACGGCAGACCACGACGCTGGATCGCATGGTGCGACTGTCCACCGTCGGGGATGTCCATGATGACCTTCAGAACCGCTCTCATCTCCCTCGCCCTGACGGCCGGCGTGGCTGGTGTGGCCCATGCACAGACGGCCGAACCGTGGACTCCGCCGCGGGCCGGCGACTGGATCGTAACCGGCCGCCTGACTCAGGTCGCCCCGACGACCGAGGACCGGATCCTGACCTCCGCTGGCGTCGACACCGGCCTGCGGGTCGATGTGTCCGACGACATCAAGCCCACGCTCGGCTTCACCTATTTCCTCACCGATCATTTCGCGGTCGAGGCCATCCTCGGCACGACCCAGCATGAAATCCGCGCCCAGGGCGGCGCCACCGATGTGGCCGTACATGAAACCTGGGTCCTGCCTCCGGTCGTCACGGTTCAATATCGCCCGCTGACCGAGGGCCGCTTCAGCCCCTATGTCGGTGCCGGCGTGAATGCCATGCTGTTCTATTCGGGCGAGGACAAGAACGGCTTCACGGTCGATCTGGACGACGGCCTGGGTCTGGCGCTGCAAGCAGGCGCCGACATCGGCCTGACCGGTCCCTGGAGCCTGAACGTCGACGTCAAGAAGGTCTGGTTCAACACCGACGCCGAGGTCAACGGCGGCGCCCTGACCAGCGACGTCGATCTGGACCCGTGGGTCGTCTCGATCGGGTTTGGCCGCAAGTTCTGATCCTACAGAAGAGGGCGCTGGACAGGTGTGGGCCCCTCGGGCTCAGCCTGTCCGGACCGCCTTCTGACCTCCACCCCCGCGCTGAAGCGGATGTCGACGTCCCGGTCCCTGGCCAGGACCGCCAGGGCACCGTCGCTCAGGGCCGACCACGGCTGACCGCGGCTCGCCCCTGACGGCACCCGCGGCAGCAGGCCCGGCTGCCGGCTCCAGTCCAGTAGCTGCTCCAGCGACACCGTATTCAGCATGTCCCGCAGATGATGGGCCGTGACATAGGCATCGGGCAGGGCCCGGTGCGCCGGCAGTCCGCGATCATGGTCCAGTCCCTCGGGCCGTCGCAGATAGCGCAGCATCTGGTTGGAGAACCGCGGCAGATCGGGCCACAGGCGCAGGGCGCATTTCCATGTGCAGATCCAGTCCGCCGAGCCGGACAGATCGGGCGTGCAGAACCGTTGCTCGAAGCTGGCCCTGTGAGCCGCCAGAACCGTCTTCGCTCCATCCGGGCGCAAGATTTCCGGTGCGATATCCCGCCAGTAGCCGGCGCCCCTGACCCAGTCGTCGAGGATGTGATGCACGGCCATGGTGCCGGGCGAGATCGGCCGTCCAGGATCGACAAAACGGGCCCCGCGCGAGATGTGCGAGACCTGCCAGGTCCCATCCGCCCGCCGCTCGACATCTTGCCAGCCCACCTCGCACACATCCGAGGCGCTGCTCCCGGCGGTCTCGAGGTCAATGACCCTGACGCGAATGACCCCTGCCTCGCTCATCTGATCCCGATGACATGTTGAAGACTATCAGGATACGCAAAACGCATGGGCCGGGGCACCGATCCTCCGCTCAAGTCGGGCATGACGCCAGGTCGAAGGGCTCAGCTATGAAATCCGCCCCGAAATTCCCCCGCCCTTTCAACACCCCCACCGTTTCCCGCACCGTTCTGCCCGACCGGGTCCGGCGGCGTGCCACACTCCTCCCGTCCCGTTGCACGGAGGGCTCGTAAGGGGACCTATATACGTGTGTGACCTCGATTGATGGTTCGGCGCAGCAAAAAGGCCCCGCTAGGGGCCGTCCAGAAGCGTAGCCAGATCTGAAGCTCGTCAGGCGAACGCCCGCATTTCACGCTCCACCCGCTTTTGGAGAGACTTGCGGAAGTTCTTTTCGCAGCAGGAAATCACGTAATTTGCTTGACTGACAACCATAGCGTTGACGGCCACATCGCGACTGACCCTGTTGTGGCGATAAAGCCAAGCCGAGGCATCCGCCCAGTCCCATAGCGGGCTTTCAGTTGTGACCCTCGCCCGTGGGGCCGGGAAACCCTCACCACGGTCGCCTTTGAAGTAGTTGGTCATAGCCGAACGGCTGAGATTGGCGCGGCCCGCCATATCGGAAAGACTTACCAGCGGATCAGGCTCAACACGCTCAACGGTGGCACCTGCTGCCTTAACGTTTTCGACTGCGCTTGAAATTGCCTCCTCCATTGACGGGGCCTCTCGCGCAAAATCGACCAAGATATGGCCCTTCTGAAAGGACACGATTGCGTCGTCGCAACCGGCCTCAAAGAAGCGGCCCTCAAAGTCTTCGGCCTGGGGGTCTAGGCCGGTTGCGATAATCGTGAATTCAAACGTTTCCATCATCGGCCTCCTCGCTGTCTATATGGGGACACCTGTCCACAATGCGCATAATCTGTCTTGCATGGTTTCCGGCGTTTTTCGGCGTGCTCCACACGCCAAAATGACATCCATCGCGGTCGGCGTGCTCGCAGTAAAGGCGGCCCCAATGGCCCTGCATGCGCACCGTCCAGCCACGCTCCTCAGCGTATCGGACAGCCTCCTCAACCTCCTTGTTGGGGTGGCGCGGCCTATTCACCGACACCGCCCGTATGCACTATGGTGTGAACATATGTCAACACGCGAGGTTCCTTTTGTCACACAAAATATGAAAGTCGGATGAACGCCACAGCCCGGGATGAGGCGTCACAGTGACCCGCATCGGTTACAGCAGGGTTCGCCAAGGTTAAGGTTCCGAGCCCCCAACAGAACGTATCAGGCACACCTTGACGCCTAGAGGAAATCGTAATTGTCACTCGGAGGGAATGGGTCGGCCTTTGGCCAGTAGCCCTTGCCCTCAATCTGCACCATTCGGTCCTTTGCGCGCCAGAGGATGGTCCCCAAGGTTTTCACGGGGTCCACGCCCCGGACCACCAATCCCCTTGCCGCCAGCGCCTCGTGTAGGTCCCTACGGCTCATAGGCTTTCCGCGCTCCCGGATAATACTGATCGCAGCAGGGACAATCTCGCGCGGCTTCGGGTTGTCGGTGATTCGTGTCCTTGGTTGCGGCGTGCCCCCGGGGGCATTCGTGGCATAATTTGTCGTGTCAGAGCCCTCAGGCCGCCCCCCTGCGAAAGATTCTTTTTCTCCTCCTGTGGTTAACCCCGCGGAAGGGGTTGACAGAATTTTGCCCCCCAGAAGCGCGGATACGCCCTCGGCGGACTCCAAAAATTTCTCAAGCTTTTCCGCCTCTTGCCGGATTTCGGCGAGCCTTTGACGGGCGGCTGTAACGATGTCCTGCATGGCTGGGCTCCGGTTGAGTGGCCCCCTTGTAGCACTTTGATGTGGGCAGCGCGACGGAAAAGTCCGCAAGCCCCTTCCATTCTGATGCGAGTTCCGCCTACTGTGCGGTCATCAACCATCTGATGGAGTTCGTGCCATGCCCTAAGGACCTAAGCCCTGAAACGCACAACGGCCCCGACTGCATGAGCAGTGGGGCCGCGTTCCGATCCGAGCGTCGCCGCCAGAAAAGGTCTGTGAGAAGCTAATTCTGCGCGGCGGCGACTCCCCTGTCAATTCCCTACAGGAGAAATCGTCATGGCTTCCATGCGCGATCCCGTGTGGGTGGATGCGTATCGGCGTGTCCAGCGCAACGGCAAGATCAAAAAGATCAAGCCGCACTGGCGTCCCCGCCGACCCTACCACCCACGGCTCTAATCGGAGTCGGGCTCGCCCGCTCGTGGCTTCGGCCCCGGGCGGGCAGCCTTCTTCTTCTGACCTGGGGCCGGCGTTACCTCTTCGGG
The DNA here is from genome assembly GCA_964395805.1 of uncultured Brevundimonas sp. GTDB lineage: Bacteria > Pseudomonadota > Alphaproteobacteria > Caulobacterales > Caulobacteraceae > Brevundimonas. Next base: position 1,293 of record CAYNDG010000073.1, on the reverse strand, counting down.
CTTGGTTTGGGCATAGCGCCGCAAGGCCTCTTCGAAGTCCATTTCGAGGTAGAGAGGTCTTTCCAGCTTGGGGCCTGTCATGCGGTCAGCGCCTTGTAGGTCAGCGGCCCCTCAATCTGAGCCAGCAGGGCATTCACGCGCCCGTCGCAGGTCAGGTCGCGGCGATTGAGGCGATAGGTCATTTCGCCAACGTAGCGATCAAGGTGCTTGGGCGAAACCCAGTGGTGCACTCCGATGATCTGGCGCTTGAGTAGCGCCCACACGCTTTCGACGGCGTTGGTGGTGACGCCGTTGGCGTCCACATACTGTCCGTTGGCGTGGTTCACGCGGCGCAGGTCGTAGTCAGTCGCCAGCGCGCGGTAGCCGCGCTGTTCGTCAGTGTAGAGCGTCGCGCCCGGTTGGACATTGGCGCGGACGAACTCTTGAAGCGTCGGGCCTTTCACGTCCGGGATGACGGCGGCCATGACGCGGCCATCCTTTTCGACCGCGCCCATGACAATCGTCTTGCCGATCTGGCCCGTGCCAAGGTTCTTGCGCTTGGAGCGGTGACGGTTCTTTTCGAGGCCGCCAACGGCAGTCTCGTCAACTTGCACGGTGCCCGACAGCGGGGCATTGAAGCTGTCCGTGCGGGCCGCGTGACGCAGGCGGTGAAGGACGAACCAAGCGGACTTTTGCGTAATGCCCAAGTCCTTAGCCAGCGTGGTCGAGGCAATACCCTTGGGGTGGTTGGTGATCATCCAGATGGCAGCAAACCATGTCCGCAGGGGCAGTTTGGTATCCTGAAAGATCGTGCCGACCTTGATCGAGAAGCGCTTGCGGCAGGCGTAGCACTTGTGAGTGTTCGTGCCGGTCATGGTGCCGATCTTCTTTTCGTCGGCATTGCCACACAGGGGGCAGAACTTCCCGTTCGCCCAACGGATAGCCGTGAGGTGGTCGATGGCCGACTGCTCATCCGGGAAGGCCCGGAAAAGCTGCATCAGGTTGTCGAACTTCTTAATCACGGCTTGGCTCCCTTGATGAAGCCAATATGCCCTAATCACCGGGTTGGGTCAAGCACGTATATAGGTCCCCTCGTAAGGCCTGCGACCTTATGGCGGCGGGAGCGGATGGAGCGGGGTTGACGGCGGTGCTGTCCGGCTGTCGGGTCTCAGCGAGGCTTCGGCAGCCGGGCGCAAGGCCCGCCTTCAACATTGGGCTGAGGGGGATACTCAGTCGTTCCAGGAGGTGTCGCAGGACACCCCCGCCCGCCGGGGGCGCTGCGGTAAGGCGATAACACCGCCACCCGACGCAAGC
>CAYNDG010000072.1:0-8235 GCA_964395805.1 uncultured Brevundimonas sp. | reverse complement strand
GGCCACCACATCCAGCGGGCTGTGGTCAAAGGTCGTGGTCCACAGCTGGCCGCCGTATTTCTGGATGCATTCGGTCGGGCGGTCGACGTCCTCGAAGGCGGCCACCGGCGTCTCGAAGTCGCGCGGATTGGCCAGACCATTGGCCCCGATCGGCCCCAGATCCGGAATGCGGAAGGCCGCGCCATAGTTTTCGCAGACGTAGCCCCGGGACGGCCCGAACAGCTCGACCCGGAAACGGACGCCGCGCGGGATCAAAACGACATGGCCCGGCCCGGCCTCGAGGATGCCGAACTCGGTGACGAAGCGGTGCGCCCCCTGCTGGGGCACAATCAGCAGTTCGCCATCCGCCGAATAGAAAACGCGGTCGGTCATCGACCGGTTGGCCGCATACAGGTGAATGCCGATCCCGGCATCGGCATCGGCATCGCCATTGCCGGCATAGGTCACCAGACCCTCGACCCAGTCGGTCGGCGCCTCCGGCACCGGCAGGGGGTTCCAGCGCATGCGGTTCGGATTGGGCGGCACCTCGTTGAACGGCCCGGACCGGACCAGGCCCCGGTCGATCTTCTGATAGGCCGGATGCTGGGCCGAGGGGCGCAGGCGATACAGCCAGCTACGGCGGTTCTCACTACGCGGTGCGGTGAAGGCCGTGCCCGACAGCTGCTCGGCATAGAGCCCCAGCGGCGTCTTCTGGGGCGAGTTCTGCCCGACCGGCAAGGCGCCGGCCACCGCCTCGGTCGAGAAATGGTTGCCAAAGCCAGACATATAGGCGGGCGCGTTGGATCGCGTCATGGTGCGTGTCTCCCTATGCGGGAGATTTAGCCCCGCCGGCGCGACCCCGCCACCCCGTGCGGCAATCGGATCAGAACCCCTGGCTGCGCGCCACCGTATCCTGATGGAAGCCGGCGTCGCCCAGCAGTTCATTCAGCACCCGCACCCGCTTCATGAACAGGCCGACGTCATACTCGTCGGTCATGCCGACGCCGCCGTGCATCTGCACTGCTTCCTGAACCGCCAGTTCGGCGACACGTCCGGCCTTGGCCTTGGCCACAGCCACCGCCAGCGGCGCGGCGGCATCGCCTGCGTCCAGTTTCTGAAGGGCGCCCAGCGTCGCGGCCCGGGCGATCTCGATCTCGCTGAACAGATGGGCCGAGCGATGCTGCAGGGCCTGGAACTCGCCGATGGCCCGGCCGAACTGTTTGCGGGTCTTCAGATACTCCATGGTGATCTGGAAGGCCTGATCGCCGGCTCCGGTCAGACTGGCGGCCGCACAGGCCCGGCCGAGGTTGAGCGCGCCCTCTAACAGGGCCTCGCCGCCATCGACCGTCCCGATCACCGCATCGGCATCGACTTCGACATCCTTCAGGGTGATGCGCGCGGCATTGTGGGCGTCGACCATCATGGTCCGCTCGATCTCCATCCCCGCAGTCTTCGGATCGACGAGGAACAGGGTCAGGCCGTTCCCGGTCAGGGCCACGATGATCACGGCATCGGCCACATGGCCGTCCAGCACCAGTGCCTTGGAGCCATTCAGTCGGAAGCCATTGCCCGAGCGCTCGGCCGTGGTCGTGATCTTGCCGGGCGCATGTTTGGCGCCTTCATCAACGGCCAGCGACACGATCGCCTCGCCCGCCGCGATCTTCGGCAGCCACTCCGCCTTTTGCACTTCGGATCCGCCGTCAACCAGCACCCGCGCCGACAGCACGGCCGAGCCCATGAAGGGCGAAGGGGTCAGGGTCCGGCCCAGACTCTCGGCCACCACCCCGGCCTCGACGGCGCCCAGACCGGCCCCGCCGTGCGCCTCGGGGATGATCACACCGGCGAGTCCCATTTCGCCAAACGCCCGCCACAGCTCGCGCGAGACGCCGTCCGCATCGCGGCTGTCGCGCAGCTTGCGCAGGTGCGCCAGCGGCGCGTTTTCATTGAGGAAGCCGTCGGCGGCCTCCTTCAGCATGGTTTGTTCTTCGGTCAGGATCAGCGGCATGGCTCAGGCTCCCGGCAGCTGGAGCAGGTGTTTGGCGATGATGTTCAGCTGGATCTCGCTGGTCCCGCCCTCGATGGAATTGGCCTTGGTGCGCAGCCAGTCGCGGGCAGCCGCCCCCTCGTGTGACCGCTCGCCTTCCCATTCCAGCGCATCGATGCCACCCGCCGCCATCAGCAGTTCGTGGCGGCGCTTGTTCAGCTCCGAGCCATAGTATTTCAGCATGGAGGCGATGGCCGGGTGGGCCTGGCCGGCCTTCATCTGATCGCCGCTCCGCTCCAGCGCGAGCCGAAACGCTGCCGCATCAACCTCCAGCTCGGCGATGCGGGCGCGCAGCATGGGCTCGTCCAGCCGACCCTCGTCATCGGTGCCGATCGAGCCGGTCGCCACCTGACCCAGCGGCCGTCCGCCGCCGATCTCGCCCATGGCACCGATCATGGTCCGTTCGTGGGCGAGCAGATATTTGGCCACGTCCCAGCCGCGGTTCAGCGTGCCGACCAGATTCTCTTTCTCGACCCGCACATCGTCGAAGAAGGTCTCGCAGAAGGGCGACTTTCCGGAAATCAGGGTGATCGGACGGGTGGAGACGCCCGGCGTCTCCATGTCGAACAGCACAAAGGAAATGCCCAGATGCTTGGGCGCGTCCGGGTCGGTGCGCACCAGACAGAAGATCCAGTCGGCCTTGTCGGCGTAGGAGGTCCAGACCTTCTGGCCATTGACGATCCAGTGATCGCCCCGGTCTTCGGCCCGTGTCTGAAGACCGGCAAGGTCCGACCCCGCACCCGGCTCGGAATAGCCCTGACACCAGCGGATCTCGCCACGTACGATCTCGGGCAGGAAGCGCTTCTTCTGTTCCTCGGTGCCGAACTTCAGCAGGGCCGGCCCCAGCATCCAGATGCCGAAGCTCAGCAGGGCCGGCTGGGCCTTGATGCGCCGCAGTTCGGACGACAGCACCTTGGCCTCCTCGCGCGAGAGCCCCCCGCCGCCGTATTCGCGCGGCCATTCGGGTGCCGTCCAGCCCTTCGCTCCCATGGCCTCCATCCAGGCCTTGTGCGCCGGCGTGGCGAAGACGGCCTTGCGACCGCCCCAGATGGAGGCGTCCTCGCTGGCTGCCGGACCCCGGACCTCGGGGGGACAATGGGTCTCAAGCCAGGACCGGACCTCGGCCCGAAAGATTTCCAGATCGCGCATGGGCTCCCCGTTTCGCTTCGTTTTGCCAAAGCCTAGCAGGCTTGCCGGGCTGACGCTGCGTCATCCCCGCCGGGATTTTCGTCGCAGACAAACGAACGCCCGCCCCGCAGCCTGCGGGACGGGCGTCAATCCGGTCAATCCTGTCAGATCAGGCGTTGGCGGCCGCCGGCTGCTGCGCCGCGCGCTGGAAGGTCATGGCGATCAGACGATCCCAGCCCAGCAGCGACGTCAGGTGGCTGTAAATCTGGCCCAGGGCGCCGTTGTCACGCAGCTCAACCAGCTTGTCGGCCGGCAGGGCCTTCAGCTTGTCTTCCGACACGGCATAGTATTCGGCAATCTTTTGCGGCTCGCCCGGCTCGCCCTGCGGTCCGCGCGGCGTGAAGACGGCCTCGCGCACGTCGAGGAGGTCGAGATCCTGGAGCAGTTTGACGAACGATTCCGTACGCAGGCGCTCCTGTTCGAAATTGTTGCAGAACTCCATGGCCTGCTGGGTGAACTCGCTGGGCTGGCCGTCCTTGAACAGGGGCTGCTGGCCACCTTCCGCGAGGAAGGGCGCAGCGCGGTCCACGCACATGATCAGGCGCTTTTGCGCCTCGTCATTGGCGAACACGAACGGATAGCGGCGGACATAGGCGGGGATATAGGCATCGGCGCGGAACCGGCCCTCCTCGACGTACAGGTTCTCGCCCTGGCGAAGTCCCAGCACGGCGACCGGCTGACGATTGTCCCCGACAAAGATCACGGGGAAGGACAGGGCGGCCGGCGCGAATTCGGTCACCGTCAGGGGCACGATGTTGGACTCGGCCACAAAGGCATAGGGCCGATCCGACGGATTGATGCCCAGATTGCCGTGAGTCTCGGCCGACAGGGGTTCGGGCTTGCCGTAGAACAGGACGGTGCCAGCGAGTTCGCCGGTCATGCTGCCGGTCTGCATGGAAGTGGTGTCGGTCATTTAGGCTCTGGGACTGAAAGGAGTGGACGAAGGTCGCGCCTTCTAGCCCATGCGGGGGCGGGCGGCAAACCGGCCCGCCCCCAAAGGGAATTCTCCCGGGATCAGAACCGCCAGGCCATACCCGCCCGCAGGTTCCGACCGGGCAGGGGCGCCAGATCCTTCAGGAACGACGTGTGCTCGCGCACCTCCTCGTCGGCCAGGTTCCGTCCTTCGACATAGAGGGTCAGGCCCGAGGCACGATCGGGGCTCCAGCCCAGATAGAGGTCAGCGGTCGTATAGCCGTCAGTCGGCAGTTCGAAGTCCGTGACCCGAGTCTGGTCTCCGACCTTGCGCACGGTCATCCGGGTCGTCCAGCGACCGAGCGCCAGTTCCGCGCGGGCGTTCAGCGACCACGGCGGGATACGGGCGGGCACCCCCAGATCGGTATCGCCGCGCACATAGTCATAACCTAGCCCCAGGGTCAGGCCGTCCTCGCCGGCCTTCCAGGCCTGATAGTCCAGACGGGCTTCCAGGCCGTGGAATTCGGCGTCGGTCTGGACATACGCAAAGACCGGCAGGTCATCCTCCTCGGCGCCCGTGGGGCGAAGGTCGATGAAGCCGTCATAATCCGCCCGGAACAGGTGCAGGTCAGCGGTCCACGGGCCGGACTCCCAGTGCACGGTGGCCTCGATCGAGATCACCGTCTCGGAGTCCAGATCGGCGTCACCGACCTCAAAGGCGCGGGTGGCGATGTGCGGGCCTTCGGCGAACAGTTCGGCCTCGGTCGGTGCGCGACCGTTGCGCGACAGCGAAAGGCCGAGGAACAACGCATCGACCGGCTTGAAATAGATGCCCGCAGAGGCCGAGACGTTCGAAAAGTCCCGCTGGCCACCGATGGGGCTGTCGAGATCACGGGTATCAAACCGCAGCCCGCCCTCCAGGCCCCAGGTGTCCATGTCGTAGCGGTGCAGCGTGTAGACTCCCAGTTCGGTGATCTCGACCGGCGGCACATACGCCTCGTCGCCCGCCGCATCGAAATCGCGGCTCAGGCCCTGCAGACCATAGGCGGCGTTCCATCCGCCCCGACGCGGCATCACGACTTCAAGGCGGCCCTCAAAGCCTTCAGAGGCGAATACCGTGCCGATCTCGTCACCCTCGAACTCGGTGTGGGTATAGTCCGCATAGCCGGCCGAGACCCGGACCCGGTCGATCGGCGCGTCGACAAACCGCCATTCGCCCCGCAGGTCATACCGGGTCTGCTCCAGCCCGATGGTGACCTCTTCCTCATCATCGTGCGCACCGCCGCCGTGATCTTCGTGGGCATGACCCGGGACGCCATAGTCGCTCTCGGTCCGCTTGACCGACAGTCCGACAAAGCCCTGGTCCGCGATATAGCTGAGGCCCGTGCCATAGGCCCGAACCCGCGAGGAACTGTTCTCGACCGTCGAGCGGCCGGTGTTTTCGTATTCTTCGCCCTCGTCCTCGACCTGTCGGCGCGACTCGGCGGGCACCGGAATGTCATAGTCGGAACTGCGGTGACGCAATCCGTCGAAGGTCATGACCCACGGCCCCTGACCGATCGTCACCCCGACACCGAGCGCGCGACCGCCATCCACGCTGGAGGCCTGGGCGGCGACCCGACCGTCGAAGCCGTCCACCGGGGCCTCTTCCGCAATCCGGTCATCGATCACATTGACCACGCCGCCGATGGCCGAGCCGCCATAGGCCAGGGTCTGGGGTCCACGCAGCACCTCGATTCGCACGGCCTCGCCCGGGTCAGCCGCCACCTGGTGGTCGGGCGACAGCGAACTGGCGTCGATCAGACCCATGCCATTGGTCAGCACCTGCACCCGGGGGCCGGCCAGACCCCGGATCACGGGACGGCTGGCGCCCGGCGAGAAGGCGGTCGAGCGCACGCCCGGCAGACCGCTCAACACATCGCCCAGCGTGCCCGCCGGCGCGGTCGACAGGGCTTCCTGATCCAGCACATCGACGGCGATCAGACTGGCCTCGGCGCTGATGCCAAAGGGGGCACCGGTGACAATGATCTCGTCCAGCCGGGTGGTCCGGGGGGCCCCGTCCGGGTCCTGCGCGGCGGACTGGGCCAGAACCGGCGTCGCCACCGGCAGGATCAGGGCGCTCAGCAAGGCCACACGGGCGGCGCTGGCAAGACGGGAGGAACGAATGGACATGAAGACCTCGGGCACAGGGGACACTAAAATCGGTTGTTGTGTTATGAGATAACATCACAACACGTCAAGCGCAGTTGCGGCGGGCTTCGCGCATCGCTAGCTGTTGGGGACGATGGGACACGCCTGCGATCACGATCACGACACGGCCCCGACCGACGCCGCCTCGGTCCGGCAACGGGTCGACCTGGCCGAGGCCCGCTGTCAGGCCGACGGCGAACGGCTGACGGCGCCGCGCCGCCGGGTGCTGGAGTTGCTGGTCGAAGCCGGCGAGCCGATGAAGGCCTATGACCTGATCGCCCGCTTTGGAGAGGACGGTCAGGCTGCCAAGCCGCCGACCGTCTATCGTGCCCTCGAGTTCCTGGAACGCCGGGGGCTCGCCCATCGCATCGCCTCGATCAGCGCCTATGTCGCCTGCGCCGAACCGGACAGCGAGGGTGATCCCGTGCATGCCGCCGCCTTCCTGATCTGCGACTGCTGCGGCGCGACGCAGGAGGTGACCGGTGAGCAGGCCGCCAGCCTGAACCGGGCGGCGACCGAGGCCGGCTATGTCATCAGCCACACGACCATCGAGGCCCACGGTCGCTGCCCGGCCTGCCCCGCGTGACACCCCCCGAGCGCCGCCTGTCCGTGCCGGTTGGGCCTGACGGCTCGTTGTCCGTGCTCGAGCTGGGCCGCGCGGACGGACCGGTCGATCTCGTCTTCCTGCATGCCAACGGCTTCAATGCCACGACCTGCCGCCCCCTGCTGGCGCCGCTGGCCGGGGGCCGACGCATCTGGGCCATCGACCAGCGCGGCCACGGCCTGACCGACCTGCCCGCAGACCCCGCCGGTCGGCGCGGATGGCAGGATCTGCGCGACGACCTGCTGACCGTCATCGACAGCCTTGAGGGCCACCCCGTGCTGGCCGGTCATTCCATGGGGGGAACCGTCAGCCTGCTGGGGGCCGCGCAGCGCCCGGATCGCGTGCGGGGGCTCGTCCTGCTCGACCCGGTCATCTGGCTGCCCCTGACGACCCTGGCCTTCAACCTGCCGGGTATGTCCCGGATGGCGGAGCGCATCCCGCTGGTCCGCAATGCCCGCAAGCGGCGCGCCGATTTCCCCGACAGGGAAGCCGCCATCAAGGCCTATCGCGGGCGCGGCGCCTTCGCCGGCTGGCCCGATGACGTCCTCGACGCCTTTCTGGAAACCGGCCTGAAGCCCGCTGACGATGGGTTGACCCTGTCCTGCAGGCCCGACTGGGAGGCCTCGGGCTATGCCGCCCAGGCACACAATCCGTGGGGGGCCATGGCCCGGTATCGGGGCCCCATCCAGATTCTCAGGGCCGAGGCCGGCTCCACCTGCCACGTCCCGGACCGTCCGCCGGGCCTGCCTCATGTCCGCAGCACGAGAGTGCCAGGCGGCACCCATTTCCTGCCGATGCTGAGCCCCGACGCCGTCCGCGCGGCGCTGGTCGCCGCGCTCGACGCCGATGGGGTGGTCTCGCCCGGTTCCGCACGGTAAACCGCCCCCAATCATAAAGACTTCCCCTTCCAGGAGAGAGACGTCCATGCGCGACATCCACCACTTCATCGACGGCCAGAGCTTCACCGGCGCCTCGGGCCGCTACGGTGACGTCTTCAATCCGAACACCGGTGAGGTGCAGGCCCGCGTGCAACTGGCCACCGAGGTCGAACTGGACCGCGCCGTTCAGGCCGCCCAGACCGCCTTTGAAAGCTGGTCGACGGTCAATCCCCAGCGCCGCGCGCGGGTGATGTTCGAGTTCAAGCGGCTGGTCGAGGCCAATATGGACCCGCTGGCCGAAATGCTCAGCGCCGAGCACGGCAAGGTCATTGCCGACTCAAAGGGTGACATCCAGCGCGGGCTCGAGGTGATCGAGTTCGCCTGCGGCATCCCCCATGCGGTGAAGGGCGAATACACCTGGGGCGCGGGCCCCGGCATCG
>CAYNDG010000071.1:4643-8242 GCA_964395805.1 uncultured Brevundimonas sp. | reverse complement strand
GACCCCGCCGCCCATGCCTGGGGCATGCAGGCGACCGGATAGGGCACCGGGGGCTCGCCTGTCTCGCGGTTAAAGCCACAGAACAGTTCGGGCAGCCGCATGTCGAAATTGGCCGCCGCGGCATAGAGTTCATCCAGAACCCTTGCGACAGCATCCCGCTCGCCGTAGCGGGCCATGCCGGCCACGCACAGGGCCGTGTCGTGTGGCCAGACCGAGCCGTTGTGATAGGACATGGGGTTGTAGCGCGGCTGGCGGGTGGCGAGTGTCCTGAGGCCCCAACCCGTCCGGAAGCGCGCCGACAGCAGGGTGCGGGTCACGTCCGCGGCCCGCTCCGGCTCGGCGAGGCCGGAGAACAGCAGGTGCCCGGCGTTCGAGCCCAGCACGCGACAGGGCGCGCCGTTTCCGTCCAGCGCAATGGCATAAAAGCCTTGATCCGCCATCCAGTAGCGCTGCTCGACCACCTCCTTCAGGCGCCGGGCTCTGGCGGTCCAACCCGTTGAGTCCTGCCCTAATGTTTCCGCCATGGCGGCCATGGCCTGCCACGCCTGATAGGCATAGCCCTGCACCTCCAGCAGGGCGATCGGCCCCTTCGGAAAGCGGCCGTCGGCGTGGAAGATCGAATCCTCGCTGTCTTTCCAGCCCTGATTGGACAGGCCCGTGTCGCGGGCGCGCTGATAGTCGATCAGCCCCAGACCGTTCGCCTCACCCCGGGCTTCCATCCAGCCGGCCGCTGCCAGAAGGTTCGGCCACAGCGCCTTGATCAGTTCCGTGTCGCCGGTGCGGCGGGCATAGGCTCCGGCCAGCGCCACGAACAGGCAGGTCGTGTCGACCCCGCCGTAATAGGTCCCGAAGGGAACCTCGCCCAGGGCCGACATCTCACCGCCCCGCGTCTCATGCATGATCTTGCCGGGCTCGACATCCTGAAAGGCATCGGTGGTCGTGCCCTGCCGGGCCGCCAGATAGGTCAGCACGCCCCGCGCCAGACTGGGATCCAGCCACAGCATCTGCCAGGCCGTGATGATCGCGTCTCGCCCGAACGGTGTCGAGAACCACGGCACTCCCGCATAGGGATAGGGTCCGGTCGGCAGGTCTGTGGTCAGCAGCGCCACATCAGCCCGTGACTGGTCCAGCCACTGGTTGAAGCGCGGGCTGCGATGGCCGCGCACCCCGCCACCCCGCCGTCGCCGCGCCCGCATGGCCAGCCGCGCCTGGATCGACGCCAGCCGCCAGCGCGCGCGGTCCGGCGCTTCACAGGTGTCCGGGCCTGCCTCGATATAGAGGTCGAACCGTCGTCCGCGCGGCAGGGTCAGCTGGAAGACCGCCCGCATTGCGCTCATCGAGGCCGGCGGCTCGGAGAAGGACAGGCAGGTCCGGCGCGTCACCCCGTCCAGCCCGTCGTAGGAAAAGCGCACCCGGCGGCCGTCGCGCACCGGTGGTTCGCTCTGCCCACGGGCCAGGCGCGCCGATCCGCGTACCTCGAAGATGTCGCGAAAGTCCGCAGCGTATTCGACGGCCAGCGGCAGGATGACCTCGTCTACCCCGTGGTTGGTCAGGCGGATGCGCTCGTACATCCGCTCCTGCCACAGGAACCGCCGTCGCTCCACGTGGATGATGCCGGCGGGGGCCGAGCGGCCCCCCATCGGGGGCAGGGGGCGGTTGGTGCCCTGACAGACGAAGAAGACATTGTCGTCCGACAGCGCCGAGCTCAGCCGCGAGGGCGCAACATAGCCGATCAGCAGCCGCAGTCGCGACAGAATCCGCGTATCCCTGACGAAGAAGCCGTCTGCGCCGCCGCTGATATCACCCAGGGGATCGGCCACGAGGAAGGCATCGCCTTCCTTAAGCGGCATCAACCGGCCCAGAACGGCGACTGCGGGTTCGGGGGTGTCCGTGGACCCGGTCGGGGTATCAGTCATGAAGCGGGTCTCCACCGTGAGACCGTCTAACGCACAAGATTGAAATCAGGCCACGGCGGCAGAAGGCATCTTCAGCGTCGTCGCCGGGATCGGGACGTCGACGCCCGGCGGCGCATAGGGGGTGCGGGCCAGAATCTCGCGATAGATATCCAGATAGCGTTGCGCCATGGCGGTCGACGAGAAGCGCAGTTCGAAGCGCGCACGGATTGCCGACCGGTCCAGTCTGATCGCGCGGCGCACGGCGTCCACCGCCTCGTCGATGTTGCTGACCAGATAGCCGGTTGCGCCGTCCTCAATCACCTCGGGCGCCGCGCCATTGGGCCAGGCGACGACGGGCGTGCCGCAGGCCATGGCCTCGATCATCACCAGGCCGAACGGCTCCGGCCAGTCGATGGGGAACAGCAGGGCATCGGCGCCGCCCAGGAACCCGGACTTGGCGCCATCACCGATCTCGCCGACAAACTCGATCAGCGGATTGTCCAGCAGCGGCCGGATGCGGCTCTCGAAATAGACCGAGTCTGCGGCGTCCACCTTGGCCGCGATCTTCAGGCGCATGCCCAGCCGCGTGGCGATTTCGATGGCCCGGTCGGGGCGTTTCTCGGGAGAGATGCGGCCGAGGAAGGCCAGATAGCCCGACGACCGGTCGCTGGAGCGGTACAGGTCCGCGTCCATGCCGTGCTGGACCGTGCCGGCCCAGTTGGCCCAGGGCAGGGGACGGCGCTGGTCGTCCGAGATCGACACCAGCGGGAACTGCGGCCAGGCGTCATAGGTAGCGGGCAGGTCCTTCAGGTCCAGCCGCCCGTGCAGGGTCGTCACCGTCCGCCCGGCCCGGTCCTCGAAGAACGGAAAATGGATCATGTCGGTGTGGAAGTGGATGACGTCGAACTGGTCTGCCATGCGCCTCACCTGGGCCAACATGGCCATGTGGGCGGCCATGTCGGACTTGAGGGGCGCGGGATCCAGCCGGATTGCCTGGTCGCGCACAGGGACCAGTCGCGCGCGTGTCTGCGCCTCGGCCGACGAGAACAGCGTCACCTCATGGCCCAGGTCCACCAGCGCATCCGTCAGGTGGGCAACCACCCGCTCGGTCCCGCCGTAGAGCGTGGGGGGGACAGCTTCATACAGGGGTGAAACCTGGGCGATTTTCATGGGACGGGTCCGGGTGGCTGCGACCCTTGCTGAAAGCCCATCGCGGTTCCCGGGTTCCTATGTCGGGGAGCGGACATGGGAACAGGGGAGGGCGCCCGGGATTACAGGACATCTATCTTCCCCAGACACGGAGCCGCTCATGTCCGCCCTTTCCGGAAAAACCATCGCCGTTCTCGCTACCGACGGCTTCGAACAGGTCGAGCTGGACAGGCCGGTCGATGCCATGCGTGCGGCCGGGGCCAATGTTCACATCGTCGCCCCCGAAGGCGGCGAGATCCAGGGTTTCGAGCACCACGACAAGGGCCAAAAGGTCAGCGTGGACAAGACCCTCGGCGAGGTCAGCGCCGATGACTACGACGGCCTCGTCCTGCCCGGTGGTGTGATCAACCCCGACGCCCTGCGGCTTGAGGAAAAGGCCATTGCCTTCATCGGTGACTTCGCCGGGGCCGACAAGCCGATCGCCGCCATCTGCCACGGTCCCTGGACACTGATCGATGCGGGACTGGTCGGGGGGCGCAGGCTGACCTCCTGGCC
>CAYNDG010000071.1:0-4543 GCA_964395805.1 uncultured Brevundimonas sp. | reverse complement strand
GAGACAATCATGGAGCCGACCATCCTGTGGGCCTTTGTCATCATCGGCGGGCCGATTCTTCTCGGCGTCGCGGCGCTCTGGGCCCGCAGCCGGGCGGCGAAACGCAATGCCAGGATCGATCCCCGGACGCCGGGAGACGACCCCTCCCGGGGCCTGGATGATCGGGATGGCGCCGAACTGCGATAGCCAGGTCGACTGTCCCTGTCTGGAACGCATCGGTGACATCTCCGTGCTGGTGCGTCGGGACCGCGAGACGTGACGGCACGCGTTCCAGAGCGACAGTCGGCCCGCGACGCGCTACGGAGCCGGGATGACTTCCGGTTCCTGTACTTCCGCCGAACTGGTGTGGGACGACGACGGCACGCCGCGGTCCGGGCGGTTCGGCGATATCTATTTCTCGCCCGAGGACGGGCTGGCCGAATCGCGCGCCGTTTTTCTGGAGGGCTGCGGCCTTCCCGGCGCCTTCGCCGGTCGTGATCACTTCTGTGTGGCCGAGCTGGGCTTCGGCACGGGCCTCAACATGGCTGCCCTGCTCATGCTGTGGCGAGAGCACGCTGCAGCCGATGCCCGGCTCAGCCTGTTCTCCGTCGAGGGTTTCCCCCTTTCCCGCAGCGACGCTGCCCGCGCGCTTTCGGCCTGGCCGGAACTGGCGCCTGCGGCCGAGGCTCTCCTCGCCGTGTGGCCCGCAGCCACGCCCGGCATGCACCGGCTGGACCTGCCGACCTTCAACGCCACCCTCGATCTGGCCATCGGACCGGTCGGGCAGGGGCTATCCAGCTGGACGGGCCTCGCCGATGCCTGGTTCCTTGACGGCTTCTCGCCCGCCACCAACCCCGAGATGTGGTCGCCCGGGGTCATGGCCCGGATCGCCATGCTCAGCCGGCCCGGGGCGCGGCTGGCCACCTTCACCGTTGCCGGAGCGGTCCGACGCGCTCTGGCCGAGGCCGGCTTTTCGGTCGAGAAGCGCCCGGGGCATGGCCGCAAGCGCGAGCGACTGGAGGCGAGGCTTGCGGGCGACGCGGTGTCGCCTGCGGTTCCGGACGATATCGTCATCGTCGGCGCGGGCATTGCCGGGGCCGCGCTGGCCCGCGCCCTCGCCGCTCAGGGGCGGACGGTCGAGGTGATTGATGCCGAGGGGCCCGGCGCCGGCGCCTCGGGGTTCGACGCTGCGCTCGTCACGCCCCGTCTCGACGTCGGCGACCGTGATCTCGCCTCCGGCTATGCCCGGGCGCTCGAGCGGGCGGGCCAGCTCTACGCGCAGATCGACGGCGCTGTCGTGGCCGAGGGCGTGCTCCAGCTTCCCGGGCGCGACCGGGATATCGAGCGCCATCAACGCGTCGTCGAACAGGGGATCTGGTCGCCGGGCCAGATGCGGGCCCTGTCTCCGGCCGAGGTCTCCGATCGGGTCGGCGAGCCGGTCGGTTCCGCAGCCCTGTTCATGGGCGACGCCAGGGTCATCCGCCCGGAAGGGGTGCTCGCAGCCTGGCTGCCCGACGAAGTGACCCGGGCCTCTGTCGCGCGGATCGAGCGGGACGGGCAGGGCTGGGCCCTGTTCGACGCCGCCAATGCCCTGATCCGCCGGGCAGCCTGTGTCATCGTGGCGAGCGGGGCGGGCACCCGTTCACTTCTGTCGCTCCCGCTCCAGCCCGTGCGGGGTCAGGTCGAGGTGGCCGACGGGGTGTCGGCACCGGCACCCCTGGCCTGGGGCGGGTACGCGATCCCGACAGGCGGCGGCCTGCTGTTCGGGGCCACCCATGATCGCGATGACGAGGGCGTCGACATCCGGCCCGGGGACACCCGGCGCAATCTGGCGACCCTCGCCGCCTCTCTCTCCCAGCTGGCGGAGCAGGCCGGGCAGGCACCCCTGCGGTCCCGTGCCGCCATCCGCGCGACCACGCCGGACCGGCTGCCCGCCGCCGGTCGGGTAGAGGACGGCCTGTATGTTCTCGGCGGACTGGGATCGCGCGGCTTCTGTCTGGCGCCCCTGCTGGCCGAGCACGTCGCGGCGCAGGTTCTGCAGCGACCGTCCCCTCTCGAAGCGGCCATGGCGCAGCGGTTCGCGCCCTCGCGCCTTCGGGGAACCCGATTGTGACTTGTGAAACCGGGCCGGTCGGCAGACGTTACCGGGCCATGACCCGGATGAATTACCTGCCCCGCTCGTTGGCGCTTGCCGCCGCTGTCATGGCGCTCAACGCCTGCGCGCCAACCAGTCCGGCCGGCGACAGGGCGGCCTTTAACGACCGGACCTGTTTCTCCCCGTCGCAGGTGCGGGGTTTCCGGGATGGCCCCGGCCAGACCGTCTATCTGAACGTCGGGCGGGATTCCTATCCCTTGACCGTGTTCGGCGCCTGCCCGGGCCTCGACGGCGCGCTGGGCTTCGCGCTTGAGCCGGACTCCCCCGGGATCACCCGCCTCTGCCCCGGAGATGTCACCCGAATCGCCGTGCGCGGAAGCGTCAATCCCGTCGAATACTGTAGTGCCCGCATCGGTCCCCGGACCGAGGGCCAGCGCTGAATCCTTATCGGAGACCTGCCATGATCCGCCTTGCCGCGCTTTCGTTTCCTCTCATGATGATCGTCGCGGCCTGCGCTCCGGGGCCTGGTGTGACCGCCTCTGAAAGCACCCGGCAGGCCTGCTTCATGTCGGACCGGATCATCAACTTCCGGGCCGGCCAGTCGCCGTCGATCTATGTGAAGGCCCTCGGCGGGGACGTCTTCGAGTTGCAGTCCACCGGCTTTTGCCGGGATCTGGATTCGGCCGTCAGCCTCGGCTTCACGCCCCAGGCCGGGGCGACGGAACGCACCTGCGTCGGTGACCCCATCGACATCAATGTGTCGGTTGCCGGGGCCTCGTCCAACCGGTGCCGCGCCCGTGTCGTCCGCCAGCTGAGCGAGGAAGAGGTCGCCGCCCTGCCGTCGCGCTACAGGCCCTAGGTCGCGCCCTCAGGCCTTGGGCTTCTGGGCATAGCCCAGCCGCTGGTTCAGCTTGTCGATCAGGTCGATGGCCGTGTCCGCAATCACCGATCCGGGCGGATAGACCGCCGCCACCCCGGCATCCAGCAGCGGCTGCACGTCTGAAGGCGGGATCACCCCGCCGACCACCACCATAATGTCCTCGCGGCCCAGCTTCTTCAGCTCGGCGATCAGCTGCGGCGCCAGCGTCAGGTGACCGGCGGCCAGTGAACTCGCGCCGACCGCGTGGACGCCCTTCTCGACGGCTTCCTTCGCGGCTTCGGCGGGCGTCTGGAACAGCGACCCGGCCGTGGCCTCCAGCCCCAGATCGCCATAGGCGGTGGCGATCACCTTCTGGCCCCTGTCGTGGCCGTCCTGGCCCAGCTTGGCGATCAGGATGCGCGGCGGCCCCCCGTCATTCTCGACAAAGGCGGCAACCATGTCCCGCGCCCGGCTGATCTTCGGGTCCTTGCCCGCCTCTTTGGCATACACCCCCGAGACCGTCTTCACCGACGCCACATGACGGCCAAAGGCGGCTTCCAGCGCGTCCGAGATCTCGCCGACCGTGGCCTTGGCGCGTGCCGCCTCGATCGACAGCGCCAGCAGATTGCCGTTGCCCTTCGCGCCCGCCGTCAGGGCGTCCAGCGCCGCCTGCGTCGCCGCCTCATCGCGTTCAGCCCGCAGCCGCTTCAGCTTGTCGATCTGGGCCGCCAGCACCGCCGCATTGTCGACCTTCAGCACCGGGATGTCGTCGACCTGATCGGACAGATAGCGGTTCACGCCGACCACCGTCTGCTGGCCCGTATCGATCCGCGCCTGGGTGCGGGCGGCGGATTCCTCGATGCGCAGCTTCGGAATGCCGGCCTCTATGGCCCTGGCCATGCCGCCCAGGCCTTCGATCTCGGCCATGTGAGCGCGGGCCCGCTCTGCCAGTTCGTGGGTCAGCCGCTCGACGTAATAACTGCCACCCCACGGGTCGATCACGCGGGTCAGGCCGGTCTCCTGCTGCAACAGGATCTGGGTGTTGCGCGCGATCCGGGCCGAGAAGTCGGTCGGCAGGGCCAGCGCCTCGTCCAGCGCATTGGTGTGCAGGCTCTGGGTCTGGCCGCCCGCTGCCGCCATGGCCTCGACCATGGTCCGGCTGACGTTGTTGAATACATCCTGGGCCGCCAGCGACCAGCCCGACGTCTGGCAGTGGGCCCTGAGGCTCAGCGACTTGGGGTTCTTCGCGCCAAACTTCGACACGGCCTCGGCCCACAGCAGCCGCCCGGCCCGCATCTTGGCCACCTCCATGAAGTAGTTCATGCCGATGGCCCAGAAGAAGCTGAGCCGCGGGGCGAACCGATCCACGTCCATGCCCGCGTCCACGCCCGCCTTCAGGTATTCAATGCCGTCCGCCAGCGTATAGGCCAGCTCCAGATCGGCCGAGGCTCCGGCCTCCTGCATGTGATAGCCGCTGATGCTGATCGAGTTGAACTTCGGCGCGTGCTCGGCCGTCCAGGCAAAGATGTCCGAGATGATCCGCATCGAGGGCGCGGGCGGATAGATGTAGGTGTTCCGGACCATGAACTCCTTGAGGATGTCGTTCTGGA
>CAYNDG010000070.1:0-8282 GCA_964395805.1 uncultured Brevundimonas sp. | reverse complement strand
GGGCCGGACCTCGAACACCCGCACGCCGCGGTCCGCCAGGGTGAGCTCGACCGCCTCCTTCAGCGCCTCGATGGCCGCCGAAAGAGCCGCTGCGTCCCGCCCCCGGACGACCAACTGGGTGCCGTACTCGCCCACGGTGCCGTGTCCGAACGGATAGCTGCCAAAGCTCAGCGTCCGGTTGGCGTCCGCCGCGGCGCTCAGCAACTCCGCGACATCGCCCTCCCCAACCCCCTCGACCTTCAGTGTGCGAGCGTGGGTGACCGCCCCGACCCGCAGGCGCGGCGCCACATCATCCAGCATGGCGGTCATGATTTTCGGCACGCCCGCCATGACGAATACATTGCCGATCTGGAACCCTGGCGCGTCCGTGACCGGATTGGCGATCAGCGAGCCACCTTGGGGGATCCGGGCCATCCGGCGCCGGGCCTCGTTCAGTTCGTCGCCATAGCGGCGCTCCAGAATCGCCAGGGCCTCGGCGTTCTCGGGCAGGGCGACCCCCAGGGCCTCGGCCACGCAGTCGGCGGTGATGTCATCATGGGTCGGGCCGATCCCGCCCGTCGTGAACAGATAGTCGTGACTGCCTGATAGGGTCCGGACGGCGTCGATGATCTGACTGCGCGTGTCGCCGACCGTCCGCGCTTCCTTCAGGTCGATGCCGAGCGCGGTCAGAAACCGGGCGAGCGTGTTGAGATTGGTGTCCTTCGTTCTGCCGGACAGGATTTCGTCACCGATGATCAGAACGGCGGCGGTGGGGGAGGCCGCCTCGCTCATCGCGGGCCCTCCGCCTTGCGCACAGGGGCTGAAGGGCCGATATGGCCCGGCATCGGTCGCGGCCCGTCGGGCATTCGTGCTATCTTCATCGTGACCTTCTTTTCTGAGGACGCGCTCGCGAACGGCGACGCGCGTCACAACTGACTTACCGGGACGCCCCGCATGTATGAAGCCCAGGATATGGACGGCGACGTTTTCGTCCGCACCAGCGAGATACGCCTTCACGACGAGGAGGGCTTCGAGGGCATGCGCGCCGCCGGCCGTCTGGTCGCCGAAGCGCTCGACATGATCGGCGAGTACGTCAAGCCCGGCGTGACCACGGGTGAGTTGGATGATCGCATTCGCGAGTTCACCCTCGACCGCGGAGCCGTCCCAGCCTGCCTGGGTTACAAGGGCTATGAGAAGACCATCTGCACCTCGATCAACCACGTCGTCTGCCACGGCATTCCGGGCGACAAGGTTCGTCAACATCGACCACACCGTCATCGTCGATGGCTGGCATGGCGATTCCAGCCGCATGTATGCGGTCGGCGAGATCAACACCCGCGCCCGCCGCCTGATCGAGGTCACCTATGACTCGCTCGAGGTCGGTCTGGCCCAGATCAAGCCTGGCAATACCTTTGGCGACATCGGCTATGCCATCCAGCGTCTGGTCGAGGACCAGCGCATGAGCGTGGTGCGCGACTTCTGCGGCCACGGCATCGGCCGCCTGTTCCACGACAGCCCCAATGTCCTGCACTATGGCCGCCGGGGCGAGGGCGCGGTGCTCAAGCCCGGCATGTTCTTTACCATCGAGCCCATGGTCAATCTGGGCAAGCCCCAGGTGAAGGTGCTGTCCGACGGCTGGACGGCGGTGACCCGCGACAAGTCGCTGTCGGCCCAGTGCGAACACACCGTCGGCGTGACCGAGGACGGCGTGGAAATCTTCACCGCCAGCCCCGCAGGCCTGTTCCGCCCGACCTTCTGAGGCTAGCCTTCGCCCGAGGACGGGGAAGGCCATGCTGGAACAGCCACCGGAAAAACCCAAAGCGCCCCACCACGCCGGTCATCGCGAGCGGCTGCGGGAGCGGGCGCGCGGGGCCGGCATCCACCACCTGCCCGACTATGAGCTGCTGGAGCTGTTCCTGTTCCGCAGCCAGCCCCAGGGCGACGTCAAGCCGATCGCCAAGGCCCTGCTGACCCGGTTCGGCTCGCTGGCCGCTGTGCTGGCCGCCTCGGTCGAGGATCTGATGACGGTCAAGGCCGAGGACACCCGGGGGGCGCACCAGGGGCATCGGCGCCGAGACCGCGCTCGACATCGCCGCCCTGCACGAGGTCGCCCGCCGCGTGGCGCGCGAGGAGGCGGTCAACCGCCCGGTCATCTCATCGTGGACGGCGCTGTTGTCCTATGTCCGGCTCAGCCTGCAGCACGAGCCGCGCGAGCAGTTCCGCGTGCTTTATCTGGATAACCGCAACCAGCTGATCCTCGACGAGGTCCAGAACCGCGGCACGGTCGATCATGCCCCCGTCTATCCCCGCGAGGTGGTGCGGCGTGCCCTCGAGCTGTCGGCCAAGGCCATGATCATCGTCCACAACCACCCCTCCGGCGACCCCACCCCCAGCCGCGCCGACATCGACATGACCCGTCAGGTGGTCGAGGCCGCCCGGGCCCTCGCCCTTGATGTGCACGACCATCTGATCGTCGGCCGCAAGGGCGTGGCCAGCTTCAAACAATTGGGGCTGATGTGAGCGGCCCGTCGCGCCGGGCCGTGCTGGCCGGGGCTGCAACCGCGGCGGCCGCATCCGGCGTGGCCCGGGCCGATACGCCTCCTGCCGTGCTGGTCTCGACCTGGGATTTCGGCGTCCCGGCCAATGCCGCGGCCTTTGCCGTCCGGGAGGCGGACGGCCCCGCTCTGGACATGGTCGAGGCCGGCGCCCGCGTGGCCGAAGCCGACGTCACCAATACGACGGTCGGCATCGGCGGCTTTCCGGATCGGGAAGGCCATGTGACGCTCGATGCCGTGATCATGAACGGGCGCGGCGACATGGGCTCGGTCTGCGCGCTGGAAGACATCGTCCATGCGGTCTCGGTCGCCCGCCGGGTGATGGAGGCCACGCCCCATGTCATTCTGGTCGGCGAGGGGGCCCGCGCCTTTGCGCTGGAGCAGGGATTCGGGACCACCCGCCTTCTGACGCCAGAGGCCGAAGCCGCCTGGAGGCGCTGGCTGGAGACCTCGGACTACGCGCCTCGCGCCAATGTCGAAAATACCGACTGGCGGGGCGGGGCCGCGGACCACGACACCATCGGCATCCTCGGCATGGACCGGCAGGGGCGGATGGCCGGCGCCTGCACCACCTCGGGCATGGCCTTCAAGATGCGCGGCCGGGTCGGCGACAGCCCCATCCCCGGTGCCGGCCTGTCAGTCGATGACGAGGTCGGGGCCGCCACCGGCACCGGCGTGGGCGAAGACATCCTGCGGGTCTCGGGCGCCCATGCCGTGGTCGAGGCCATGCGGGCCGGGCTGGATCCCGATGCCGCCTGCAAGCGGGTGATCGAGCGCCTCGCCCGGCTCCGGGGCGACCGTATCGCCGACCATCAGGTCGCCCTGCTGGCCCTGGACCGTCAGGGCCGCGCCGGCGGCTATGCTCTTCGCCCCGGCTTTACCTATGCGGTCACCGATGCCGCCGGTGAGACCCGGCTGGTCCGGGCCGAAAGCCTGTTTTCATGAGCCGGGAGATCGAGACCGACCGCCTGATCCTCACCCCTGTCGCCGAAGGGGACTATGCCGAGCTGTGCGCCCTGCTGGCCGACCCGGGCTTCTCTCGCCACATCTTCCCGCAGGCGCTCAATGCCGAGGAGGCCTGGTTTCGCCTGCTGCGTGACATCGGCCACTGGCAGGTCATGGGCTATGGCAATTGGACGATCCGCACGCGCGACGACGGCCGCTATGTCGGCAGCGTGGGTTTGCTGAACTATCGCCGCATCGTCGAGCCCGCGTTCGATGCGCCTGAAATGGGCTGGGGCCTGTCACCGGCTTTTCAGGGCGAGGGCATGGCGTTCGAGGCCGCCGCTGCGGTCGTCGCCTGGGCGGAGCAGCACCACGGGACGGATCGCCTGGTCTGCATGATCAGCCCCGACAATGGCCCATCGCTGGCGCTGGCCGGGCGTCTGGGGTTCAACCGCTATGCCGCGACGACCTACAAGGGCGATGCCGTGATCCTGCTTGAGAGGTGCGGAACGTAGCCGGACATTAAGGTTTATCAGGCATGAGGGAGGCGAATAATCAGGTTTCTCCCATGCCCATGTCCGCCGACAGTCTGAGATCGCACCTTCTGGAAGCCTTTCCGGATGCCGAGATCGAGATCGTCGACCTGGCCGGTGATGATGATCACTACCGCGCCCGGGTCGTGTCTGCGGCCTTTGCCGGCGTCACGCGGGTGAAACAGCATCAGATGGTCTATGCGGCGCTCAAGGGTCGCATGGGCGGCGAACTGCACGCCCTGGCGCTCGAGACCGCCGCTCCGGAAGGAAAGGGCTGAACCATGCGTTATCGTCCCTTCGGCTATGCGGGCACGGCCGTGTCGTCCCTGACGCTGAGCCTCGGCCATGCGGCCCTCGCCCGCGGGTTCGAGGCGGCCCAGTCGCTGATCTATTCGGGGCTCGAGGCCGGCATCAACAGTTTCCGGCTTGAGACCGCTGATCCCGTCCTCGCGGATGTGGTCGGCCAGGCCCTCAGCCATGTCGATCGCAAACTGGTCTGCGTCACCCTCATGCTGGGGACGGGCGACGGCCGACGAGGGTCACAACGCGACTTTTCGGCCGAGGGCATGACCCATGCCATGGACCGGGTGCTGCACGTCTCGGGCCTCGGCCATATCGATGTTGCCCTGCTGGACGAGCCCGACGAGCACGAGCTGGCCCAATCGACCCTTCAGGCCCTCAAGGCGCTGCGCGCCGCCGAGCGCGTGCGCCTGCTGGGCGTGTCGGGCGAGGGCGAGGTCATGGACACCTATGTCTCGACCGGGGCCTTCGATGTGCTGGCCACGCCGTTCCACGTCAACTCCGACTGGCGTATCCACACCCGCGTCCGCCAGGCGCGGGAGCGCGATATGGCCATCATGGCCTACGGCTATTTCCCCGAAAGTCTCGACACGCCGAGAAAGGCCGAGGCCGTCCACGAACCGAAGCGCGGCCTGTTCGGCTTCGGGCGATCCCGCACGCCGGACACGCCGCTCAGGGGGGCGGGCACCTTTGCCTTCCTTCATCGGACCCAGGGGTGGACCGCCGAGCAGATCTGCCTGGGCTATACGCTCGTCGATCCGTCCATCGCCAGCGTGCTGATCAGCGCGACCACCGACGGGCGGGTCAATGACCTGGCCCAGGTTCCCGAACGCGATCTGCCGCCGGGCCTTCCGGCCCAGATCGAAATGGCCCGGGTCGGGACGGCTGCGGCCTGACCCTGCCCTTGACCGCAGGGCGTGGGCCTCCTAGCTCACAGGCCAGCCAGAGAGGGACTTCCCCGTGACCGACACTGTGACCGAGACCGGCGCCGACCCCGTTCGGGATTTCATCGCCACGACCATCGCCGACCACGCCGTGGTGCTGTTCATGAAGGGCACACCGGATGCGCCCCGCTGTGGCTTCTCGGCCCAGGCGGTGCAGATTCTCGATCATCTCGGCGCCCCCTTCGTCGGCGTCGACGTGCTGCAGGACGACGGCCTGCGCGAGGGCATCAAGGCCTTCACCGACTGGCCGACCATTCCGCAGCTGTATGTGAAGGGCGAGTTCGTCGGCGGGTCCGACATCGTCCGCGAAATGTTCCAGGCGGGTGAGCTGACCGCCCTGATGACCGACAAGGGCGTGCCGCTCGGCGACACGGACGCCTGATGGCCCGGGCGGCGCTGGTCCCGCGTGAGGACCGCGAGGTCTTCGTCGTCCCGCTTGAGGTGCGTCCCGAACACATCGACGCGAATGGCCATGTCAACAATGTGGTCTATGTCGGCTGGCTGCAGGACGCCGGCACCGCCCACTGGAATGCCCGGTTCGACGCCGATACGCGCGCCCGCTGGTCATGGGTCGCCCTGAGGCATGAGGTCGACTATCTGCGCGGCATAGAGCCGGGCGCGACCGGCGTCGTCGCCCGCACCTGGGTCGGCGATCCCCAGGGCCCCCGCTTCAACCGTTATGTGCGGATCGAGGACGGCCAGGGGCGTCTGTGCGCCCAGGGCGTGTCCGAATGGTGCCTGGTCGACGCCCGCACCCTGCGCCCCCACCGGATCGCAGGCGAGATGATCGCACCCTTCCTTGCGACCGGCTGAACCCACTTCGCCTCTCTTTTCAGGCAGAATTGGCTTGAACACCCTGCCCTTTGCGTGAACGATCAATGCTTGGGCGGGCAGAAGACGAGGGACCGGATGCGACGGATCGGACCGACGCTGTTGATCGGAATGGTGCTGTCAGGCGGGCTGGCCGCCTGCGGGGGCAATACTGAAGCCCTTCGCCGCGAGGCGGTCGGATGTTCGACCTACTTTACAGTTTTGAACGATCAGATTCTGAGCGCGGATCCGGCGTTTGCCGATCGTGTCATGGCGGCCCTCGTTGATCCGGCCGCGACTGATGCCGATCAGCAGGCCCAGACCATCAACCGTACGCTGGTGGACATGGCTGCGGGCACCGGTGCATGGCGTGCCGGGATGGAGCCGGCCGAGGTGGCGACGCTCGAAAGCGAACAATCCGCCCTCGCCCGCCGCCACGTTGCCGAAGATCGCTCGACCGAGGCGGCCGAGCGGATTTCAACCTGCGTCGAGACATGGAGGCGTCTCAGTCGCTAGGTCGATCAGTCCTCGTGAGAGGGCGTATGGATGACCTGGGTTTCCGGCCGGTCGGTGGCCACGATGATGCAGCCGGCCAGCAGCGGGGTGCTCAGGGCGGCGACAGCGGCGATCAGGGTCAGACGGCGAAGCATGGTGATATCCCCCGAAGGATGTTGACGGTACACGCGCGTTTTCACCCCATCAGGGCCTCTGTGCACGTGAATAATCCTTTATGAGCGCGACGCGGGTGCCCGGGCGCTCAGCCCTGCGCAGGCCGATAGGGGTTGGCGACCTGCAGGCGGGTCCCCGGCGCCAGCCCCATTTCCTCGAAGCTCCAGCGCAGCTCGACGCCGTCATCGGACGGGTTGGTGCAACGGTCGTCCCGCACCCGGCGCAGGGTCACGCGCGCCCCGTCATAGGTTTCGCGCACCACCGGCACCAGATCACTCTTTTCGGTGCAGCCGTTGCTGCTGATCCAGAACAGGACCGTGTCCCGGCCGACGGCGGCGGCCCGGATGGGCTCGACCACGCCGGGGCCGTCTTCCACGGCTGACCGGCCGCTCAGCCAGCCCGGCAGGCCCGCGCACCCGGAAAGCGCCAGGGCTCCTGCAAGTCCGGCCCCGATCAGTCCGGCGGATTTCCACTGTGGTGACATACTCTGTCCCCCGCCCTTGCCGAGCGTCAACAGTGCCCCAATTCGCAGCCTGTGGCATCCCCCAACCCGGGGTCGTCCACGAAAAAAGGGCCCCGGATCGCTCCGGGGCCCGTGTTTTCTGGCCCTATGCTCGTGACGCGGTCACTCGCGACTTGAGGGCTGGTCCGGGAACGCGCTCAAGCAGCGAGGTTCCGCGAACCGAGCGTTAGCGCCCTTCTTACGAAGAATAATATTCGACGACCAGGTTGGGCTCCATCTTCACCGGGAACGGCACATCGGCCAGTTCCGGCACGCGCACCCAGCGGACCGAGAAGCCGCGATCACCGACTTCCAGATAGTCCGGAATGTCGCGCTCGCCCGACTGCATGGCCTCGAGGACCAGCGCCATGTTGCGCGACTTTTCCTTGACCTCGACGACGTCGCCGACCTTCACGCGGTACGAGCCGATGTCGACCTTCTTGCCGTTGACGGTCACGTGGCCGTGGCTGACGAACTGACGGGCGGCCCAGACGGTCGGCACGAACTTGGCGCGGTAGACGACGGCGTCCAGACGCGATTCCAGCAGGCCGATCAGCAGCTCCGAGGTATTACCCTTGCGGCGGGCGGCTTCCTCATAGGTCTTGGCGAACTGCTTTTCAGTGATGTTGCCGTAATAGCCCTTCAGCTTCTGCTTGGCCTTCAGCTGCAGGCCAAAGTCCGAGACCTTGGACTTGCGGCGCTGGCCGTGCTGGCCGGGGCCGTACGAACGCTTGTTGACCGGGGACTTGGACCGCCCCCACAGGTTTTCACCCATGGCGCGGTCGATCTTGTACTTGGCGCTGTGGCGCTTGGACATGTGTCACTCTCTATCGTGATGCGGCCCGGCATCCCCGGTATTGGGAATGCGATCTCAACGGCGGTCCACGCATCATCCGTCATCAATCCCGCCCCGGTCTTGCGACGGGACGTGAAGGCGGGGCTTATGGCGGCCCCACCCTCCGGAGTCAACACATCCGGGCTTAGGACACAGCCTTGGCATAGAGGTCATTGACCTCGTTCCAGTTCACCACCGACCAGAAGGCCT
>CAYNDG010000069.1:0-8538 GCA_964395805.1 uncultured Brevundimonas sp. | reverse complement strand
GTCACTGTCGGATGTGCCAGCGGGCGGCGGGCAATGTCTTTGCCGGCCTGACGGGGGTTCGTAAGAGCCAGCTGACGTGGACGCAGGGCGAGCCGGCCTTCTATCGCAGCTCCAACGTGGCGCAGCGGGGCTTTTGCGGGGACTGCGGCACGCCGCTCTATTTCGGCTATGACAAGGGCGACTGGAACTGCGTGACTATCGGGTCGCTGGACCGGCCCGAGGACGTGCGTCTGGAAACCCACTATGGGGTCGAGGCGAAACTGCCGTGGCTGCAGCTGTGTGACGGAATGCCGGAGCATGAGAGCGACGCCAGCGATCCCCGCGCCGAGGGCATGGTCTCGAACCAGTCGGAGGGCGCATGAGCGACTGGCGCGACACGCTTCCTTCCGTCCGGGGCAAGCTGCTTCGGGATGAACCGCTCGGGCCCTACACCTGGTTCCGGGTGGGCGGGGCGGCGGATGTGCTGTTCCTTCCGGCGGATGCGGACGATCTGGCGGACTTTCTGAAGGCGCTGGACCCGGGCGTGCCGGTGACGGTGCTGGGCGTGGGATCGAACGTCATAGTGCGGGACGGCGGGGTCGAGGGGGTTGTGATCCGGCTGGCGGGACGGCCCTGGGCGCAGATCACGACCGAGGGGGACACGATCACGGCGGGCGCGGGGGCGCTCGACTCCATGGTGGCGCGGGCCTCGGCGAAGGCCGGGATCGGCGGGCTGGAATTTTATGCGGGCATTCCGGGCACCATCGGCGGCGCCCTGACCATGAATGCCGGCTGCTATGGGTCGGAGACCAGGGACGTGCTGGTCTCGGCCCGGGGGCTGACCCGTGCGGGCGAGCGGGTTGACTATGCGCTGGCCGACTTTGGCTACACCTATCGCCACTCGGACGCGCCGGCCGACATCATCTGGCTGGAGGCCATCTATCGCGGCACACCGGACGATCCGGCGGCGGTGCAGGCCCGGATCGACGCGATCACCAGCCGCCGCGAACAGACCCAGCCGATCCGCGACAAGACCGGCGGCTCGACCTTCAAGAATCCGCCCGGCCATTCCAGCTGGAAACTTGTGGATGAAACGGGCTGGCGCGGAAAACTGTTTTCAGTCACCGGAGGCGGGGCCAAGTTCAGCGATTTGCACAGCAATTTCATGATCAACCCGGGCGAGGCGACGGCTGCAGACATCGAGGGACTGGGCGAGGCGGTGCGATCCGACGTTCAAAGTAAACTCGGCGTAAACCTCGAATGGGAGATCAGGAGGATCGGCCGCCCTCTCTGAGTTCCGTTCCGCACCATGAACCGCCCCCTGAAAGACCTGCATGTCGCCGTCCTGATGGGGGGGCTGTCGGCCGAGCGCGAGGTGTCGCTGAACTCGGGCAAGGGCTGTGCGGACGCGCTGGAGGGGCAGGTGGCCCGCGTCAGCCGCATCGACGCCGGGCGGGATCTGGCCAATGTGCTGGGCGGGCTGATCCGTCCCGATGTGGTGCTGAACTGTCTGCACGGTGCCTGGGGCGAGGACGGCTGCGTCCAGGGCGTGCTCGAGACGCTCAATATTCCCTATACCCATTCGGGGGTGCTGGCCTCGGCGCTGGCCATGGACAAGGCCAAGTCCAAGGCCGTGCTGGCCGCGGCGGGCATTCCGGTGCCGGGCGGGGGCCTCTTCGACCGGCATGAGGTCGCGCGCGACCACGTCATGGCCCCGCCCTATGTGATCAAGCCCAACGCCGAGGGGTCGTCTGTCGGCGTCTTTCTGGTCGCCGAGGGTGCCAACCGGCCCCCCGCCGAGGTGGGCGCCAGTGACTGGACCTATGGCGAACAGGTGATGGTCGAACCCTTCATCGCCGGGCGCGAACTGGCGGTTGCCGTGCTGGGCGAGGCGGACGGCCCGCGCGCCCTGACGGTCACGGACATTACCCCGACCAAGGGCTTCTATGACTATGAGGCCAAATATGCGCCGGGCGGCTCGGTGCACGAACTGCCGGCGCGGCTGAAACCCGATGTGTTCGAGATGGCCCTGCGTCTGTCCGAGCGGGCACATGAGGCGCTGGGCTGTCGCGGGGTCTCGCGATCCGACTTTCGTTATGACGATGTTAAGGACGTTCTCGTTCTTCTGGAGGTCAACACCCAGCCGGGCATGACCTCGACCTCGCTCGTTCCCGAGCAGGCCGCCCATGTCGGCATCGGGTATCCGGAACTGGTCAGGTGGATGGTGGAGGACGCCTCATGCCCGCGGTAGTTCGCGGCGGTCGGCGCCAGCAGGGCAGCGGCGCGTCGCGCGCGCGCCAGACATCTTCGTCGCGCGGTCGTGCGGGACGGGGCGGGGCGCAACCGAATGGATTGCCGGCCAAGATGGCGGCCATCGGACGGCTGGACCTGTCCGCGCGCGCCGTTGGCATCTCCATGCTGGTCGGCGTGTTGTTCATCGGTGTTCTGATGGCGACCGGTGCGCGCGCCGAGCGCATCGGCCAGTCCCTTTCGGATGGGCTGGATTCGGCGGTTGCCGGCATGGGCTTTCGCCTGTCGCGGGTGCATGTGACCGGCGCGTCGGATGAGGCCATGCCGGCCATCCAGGCCGCCATGGATGTCACCGCCGGCCAGGCGATGAGCTCGCTCGATCTCGACGCGCTTCTTGAACAGGTGCGCGCCGTCAGCTGGGTCAAGGAGGCCCGCGTCGTCCGGCTTCTGCCGGGAACCCTGCTGGTCGAGGTGGTCGAACATGACCGCATGGCCATATGGCAGGCGAACGGACAGATTGCTGTGATCGACGGCCATGGCCAGGTGATCCGGGGCGCCGATCCGCGTCAGTATCTGCACCTGCCGCTGGTGGTGGGTGTGGGGGCCGAGTCAGCCGCCGCCGACCTTTTGCCGCTGATCGAGGCCCGTCCGCGTCTGCGCGACCGGACCGAGGCGCTCATCCGCGTGGATGAGCGCCGCTGGGATATCCGGCTGAAGGACGGCGGCCTGATCCGCCTTCCCGCCGAGGGGGTCGAGGCGGCCCTGATCCAGCTGGATGCCCTGGATCAGCGCCATCAGCTGTTCGAGCGCGGCTTTGAACTGGTCGATCTGAAGGTGCCGGGCACGCTTGGTCTCCGGCCCGCGGCCCTGGCCGGGGATCTCGCGGCATCTCCCGTGGCGGGAGGCGTCTGATGGCCCCGCGTCGCCCCGAGCTGACCCTCGATGGAGCCGTGGGAAGCGGTCGCGCGCCCCTGGTCGCCGCGCTCGACATCGGCCATTCCAAAATGGCCTGTTTCATCATGAAGGCGGACGGCGTGCGTCATGCCGACCGCACGGTTCGTGTAGCCGGTGTCGGTCACGTTCAGTCACGCGGCGTCCAGCAGGGCATGATCGTCGACATGGAAGGCGCGGCCCAGGCTATCGGCCATGTCGTCGAGCGTGCCGAGCGTGCCGCCGGCGTTCCCGTGACCGGCGTGATTGTCAGCACGTCGGCCGGCCGGATGCAGAGCCACCGGGTTCGCTCGCGCGTGTCGCTGGGCGCCAATCCGGTCAGCGATGCCGATCTGGCGCGGGCGATCGGTCTGGCGCTCGACAGGATTCGCCTGCCGGATCGCCGGCCCATCCATGTGCTGCCAGTGGCGTGGTCGGTGGACGACGCCCGGGGCGTGCGCGATCCGCGCGCCATGCGGGGCAACAGGCTGGAACTGGACCTGCTGGTCGTGTCGATGGCCGAAACGGCCTTCATGTCCCTGAGTCATTGCCTGGAGCTGGCGCATCTGGACCTGCAGGGTGTGGTCGCAGCCCCCGTCACCTCGGCCCTGGCCGCGCTCGAGGATGACGAGATGGACCTCGGCGCCCTGTGCATCGACATGGGCGGCGGGACGACCACGGCCACGGTCTGGTCGGGGCGCAGCCTGCTCCACGTCGAAAGCCTCAATGTCGGCGGAGACCACGTGACCAGCGACATCGCCCGTGGTCTGTCGACCTCGCGGGCCGGCGCCGAGCGACTCAAGACCCTGCACGGATCGGCCATGGCCTCGGCCAATGAAGACCGCGAGCTCCTCGAGGCCCCGCCCCGGGGCGAGGACCCCTCGGCCGGCGCCGTCGTCGTTCCTCGCGCCATGCTCAAGAGTGTGATCGCCCCCCGGGTCGAGGAAACCCTCGAGATCCTGCGCGACCGGATTCGCAACGGGGGTCTGGCCCTCAATCCCGGAACCAGTGTCGTCCTCACCGGCGGTGCCAGCCAGCTGAACGGCGTGCGGGAACTGGCCGTGCGTGTCTTTGATCGCCCGGTCCGCCTCGGCAGGCCCCAGCGTGCGCCCCACCTGGCCGACGCGGCGTCAGGCCCGGCCTTCTGCGCCGCAGCGGGTTGCCTTCTCAAATCCGCCTATGGTCCGAGGGAATCAGTGTCGGCCCGGCGGCTCATGACGCGCCAGATTTCTGCGGCGGATGCGCCGGGCGTCGAGGCCGGAGGAATTGTGGCGCGGGCCGCCGACTGGCTGCGTCGCAACCTCTGAAAGCCCGGCCCCCGGGGGGCCTGCCCACATTTCCCTTCGGTGGCGAGAGTGTGTCCGGATTGTAACATCTTGGGCCTTGAGTGGTCACAGTCGGGCCACAATGCCTTGTGGTGAGCCACTTTGCTGCTAGCGTGCAATCCGGAAGCGTAGGTCACGAGCCGTGGTCCGCGTCACGTATTGTCAAATCTCTTGGTTGGGGCATCACAACATGCTGTTGAAGCGCAAATATCTTTTTGGAACGACCATCCTGGCCGGCGTCATGATGGCGTCGGCTCCGGCCCTGGCCCAGCAAGCCGGTCAGACCCAGCAGGATCCGGAAGCCCGGGGAACCACGGTTGAAGAAATCGTCGTCACCGGTTCGCGTATCCGTCGCGACCCGACCAACGCCCCCACGCCCCTGATCCAGGTCCAGCGTGAAACCCTGCTGACCACCGGCCAGTCGACCGTGATCGACTATCTGGCCACCATCCCGGCCCTGTCGAACTCGCTGGTCCCCTCGGACACCACGGGCTCGGGCCTGAACGACGGTGGTCTGGACTTTGCCAACCTGCGCTCGCTGGGCACCGGCCGTACGCTGACCCTGATCGACGGTCGCCGTCACGTCGGCTCCAGCCGTGGCACGCTCTCGGTCGACGTCTCGACCATCCCGCGTCTGCTGATCGAGAACATCGAAATCATCACCGGCGGCGCCTCGTCGATCTACGGCGCCGACGCCGTGGCCGGTGTTCTGAACTTCATCCTGCGCGACGACTTCGAGGGCGTTGAGTTTGACGCCAACTACGGTCAGATCAACCAGGACGGCCAGGCGTCGCGCCGGGCCTCGCTGCTGGTCGGTGCCAACCTGCTCGACGACCGCCTGAACGTCTACGCCTTCGGCGAGTACGAAAAGGCCGACATGGTCACCTCGTTCGACGTGGACTGGCTCAACCGCGACCCCCGCTTCATCGGCATCGACACTGATCCGACCGCCACGCCGTCGGATGGCTTCCTCGACAACGCCCTGTTCTACAACCTGACCCGGATGGACCGTCCGCGCTGGGGTCAGGTGACCGTGGCCAACGGCCAGCAGCCCAGCCCGCTGAACAACCCGCTGATCCCCTTCTTCAGCTGCGCCACTGCTGGCGGCGTGTTCAGCTATAACGCAAGCTGCTATGCGGTGAACCCGGGCTACACCTGGTGGTTCGATCCCGGTCAGGGTACGGCCCGTCTGGCCAACTTCGGCCAGCGGATCGGCACCGTCGGGGCCAACCGTCCGTTCAACATCGGCGGTGACGGCGTCAGCGCGGCGGACTTCTCGACCGCCTCGCGCTTCCCGGAAATCGAATCCAAGCGCTATCAGGCCGGCTTCACCTTCGGCATCCTGCCGAACCTGAACCTGTCGGGTGAGTACAAGCTGGTCGAGGAAGATGCCTTCGACATCTCCCAGCCGACCTTCTTCAACATCTATCTGGACGACACCGCCTATGGCCCGAACGGCACGCCCGGCACGCTGTACAGCACCGGCTCCTACGACCTGCGCTGGTCGGACAACGCCTTCCTGCCGCAAAACGTCAAGAACGCGATCGCCACCAACCTGCTGAGCCGCTACGGCCAGCCGACGGCGACGGCTCCGGGTGCCTTCCTCGGCCAGGTCCTGGTGCAACAGGCCCAGTACATCTCGTTCGGTCCCGAGCGTACCCAGGACAACACCCGCGAAGTCGAGCGTTATGTCATCGGCCTGGACGGTGACTTCGACAACCTGCTGTTCTTCCGCAATGTGAACTGGGATCTCGGCTACACCCGTGGTGAGATGAACAACGTCAACGCCGAGCGCGGTATCGACGTCCAACGCTTCGTCCTCGCCTCGGATGCTGTCGTCGATACGGCGGGTATCATGGGGACTCCGGGCCGCATCGTCTGTCGCTCGGCCCTGCTGAATGCCCAGGGCATCAACACCGCCGACATCGTGCGCGGCGGTACGCTCCAGGCCAGCCAGTACGGTCAGCAATCGATCGCCCAGTGCGCTCCGCTGAACATCTTCGGCGCCGGCAACCAGTCGGATGCCGCCCTGGCCTACATCGACGCCACCATCCGCGTCCGCGAGAAGAACGTCTCCGAGCAGACCCTGTTCAACATCGGTGGTCAGCTGTGGGACTTCTGGGGTGCCGGCCCGCTGGGCATCGCCATGGGCTATGAAAAGCGCCGCGAGTACACCGAAGGCGTGGGCCGTAGCGCCGACACCGCCGGTCGTCGTCTGTTCCTGAACACCGGTCCGGACTTCCTGGGCGCGGAGTATGAAAGCGACGAGTTCTACGGCGAAATCGCCATCCCGCTGTTCCGCGACAGCTTCCTGGGTGACTACGCCGAGTTCAGCGCCTCCTACCGTGAGTTCGACTACACCACGGCGGGCAAGGGCGACGTGTACGGCCTGAACCTGGTCTATCGTCCGCTCCCGGACATCGCCTTCCGGACCAGCCTGAACACCTCGGTGCGGGTGCCGAACCTGGCTGAAAACTTCAGCCCGGCGACCCAGACCTTCTACAACGGTGTTGTTGACCCCTGCGCCACGGCGTCGATCACCAACCCCTCGCTGGATCCGCAAGTCCGGGCCAACCGCATCCAGAACTGCGAAACCCTGGCCATTGCCGACGGCTATGCGCCCGGCTTCTTCGACTGGGCCGGCCTCACGGCGACCAACGTCGACGACTACATCCCGAACTACACCTCGGGCGTCGCCGGCGTGAACGCGGGTAACCCCTTCCTGCGGCCGGAATCGTCGGAATCCTTCACGATCTCGATGATCCTGAAGCCCCGCATGTTCCCGAACCTCTCGATCGTGCTGGACTACTACGACATCCGCGTTGACGACGTTATCGCGGCCGTGTCGGCCCGGGTGGCTTCGGAAAACTGCGTCAACGGCAACACGCTGGATGTCGCGGCCTGTAACACCATCTTCCGCAACAACCCGCCGACCGCGGGGCACCTCACCTCGACGGACCCGGTCGTCCGCTCGTCCGGCTTCCGGATCGGTGGTAACGGCCCCAACGACCCGATCGGTGGCTTCATCCAGGGCTCGATCAACTACGCTGGCCTGGAAACCGAAGGTCTGGACTTCGGCATCAACTACGCGATCGATACCTTCGATCTGATCGGTCAGGACTGGGGTCGCTTCTCCTACAGCCTGAACGGTCTGTGGCTGATCAGCCAGGAGTCCTACACCAACACCTCGGATCCGACGGATGCGACCGGCTCGGCGGGTAACCTGTTCTTCCCGCGCGTCCGCTTCAACTCGTCGCTGACCTACGCTCCGAACGATATCTGGAGCATCAACTGGACGGCCGACTGGCAAACGTCGCAGCAGATCAACAGCCCCTTCGGCCTGATGTCGAACATCGACAACGTGCCGGTGGACTCGCTGAAGACCGGCGCCTTCACCCGCCACGACTTCACCTTCCGCTGGAAGGTGCGGGACGACCTGTCGGTCCGCGCCGGTGTGGTCAACGCCTTCGACAACGAGCAGAACCCCTATCTGCAGGGCACGCTCTACAACAACTTCGATGCCTGGGGCCGTCGCTTCTTCGTCGGTCTGAACTACCGTCCCTGGTAAGACATCGTCCTCACCAGACGGGAAAGGGCGGCTCGCAAGAGCCGCCCTTTTTCTTTGGGCCCGGTTGATCGACAAGGCCCGCACCGTCCGCAGGATTCTCCGTCCAGAGAGCATTGCTCCCTCTGGTGCGGGGGCCGACTCAGTCTATGCGGTAACCACCTGTTAAGGCTTACGGGTGTTCTATTAACCTGCTCATAACCAATGCGATTCGGGGGGTTTGCATTGGTCGTGTGGAGCGGGGTCGGATAAGGTCGGAAAATCACATGTCGCTGTCGCTGGTGCGTCCTGAAGCTACGGA
Organism: uncultured Brevundimonas sp.; assembly: GCA_964395805.1. Classification (GTDB taxonomy): domain Bacteria; phylum Pseudomonadota; class Alphaproteobacteria; order Caulobacterales; family Caulobacteraceae; genus Brevundimonas. Next base: position 188 of record CAYNDG010000069.1, on the reverse strand, counting down.
ACTGAAGCCCCGGATCGTCGTGTTCGGCGTCGGTGGCGCGGGCGGCAATGCCGTCAACAACATGATTGATGCCGGGCTGGAGGGGGTCGACTTCGTGGTCGCCAACACCGATGCCCAGCATCTGAGCTTCGCCAAGACAGACCGGCGCATCCAGCTGGGCGAGACCATCACCCAGGGCCTGGGCGCGG